>LJCR01001225.1 GCA_001399705.1 Kouleothrix aurantiaca | reverse complement strand
CACTGGCTGCGCGCCACGTTCAGCGTGCCCGAGGCCTGGCGCGGCCAGTCGGTACACCTCGCGCTCAGCTGGGAAGGGCGCGACCAGGCCAGCCTGGAGGCGATTGTCGCCCTCGACGGCGCGGTGCTTTCCGGGCTCGACACCTTTCACCGCACGATTCTGCTGCCGCCCGCCACACACGAAGGCGAGCACGAGCTGCTCATCCGCTGCTACACGCCCTACGCGCAGCCGTTTGGCGGCCTGAGCCTCGTGCTGCGCGACGAACCGATCTTCCGGCTGGGCCAGGCCATGCGCGCCATGCTCGAAGCCGCGCCCACCTTCCGCGACAGCGACATCGCCGGGCACGAGCTGCTCACGCGCCTGAACCGCGCCTACAACACCCTCGACCTGCGGGCCGGCTGGGGCAGCCCGCAATTCGCCGCATCGGCACAGGCAGCGTGGGAAGGGTTGCAGGTTGGCACGTTGGCAGGTTCGCAGGTTGATGGAGCCGTCTCGCAACCTTCCAACATGCAACCTTCAACCATGCCAACCGTCATTGCTACCGGCCACGCCCACCTCGACGTCGCCTGGCTGTGGCCGCTCTGGCGCACGCGCCAGAAGGTCGCGCACACCGTGGCGAACGCGCTGCACCTGATGGAGCGCTACCCCGACTACCATTTCAGCATGTCGCAGCCGCAGGTGTATGCCTACCTGAAGGAAGACGACCCCGCGCTCTACGCGCGCATGAAGGAGCGCATCGCCGAGGGGCGTTTCGAGCCGGTGGGCATGATGTGGCTCGAGCCCGACTGCAACGTCACCGGCGGCGAGTCGCTGGTGCGGCAGCTTGTGCAGGGCGCGCGCTTCTTCACCGAGGAGTTTGGGCGCACCAGCGAGATTGTGTGGCTGCCCGACGTGTTTGGCTACTCGGCCGCGCTGCCGCAGATCATGCGCGGCGTCGGGATCGCCTGCTTCATGACGACCAAGATCAGCTGGAACCAGTTCAACCGCATGCCCAACGACACGTTCCGCTGGCGCGGCATCGACGGCAGCGAGGTGCTGACGCACTTCATCACCGCCTCGGCCGACCCGGTCAGGCACCCCGCCGACGCGCAGTTCTACACCTATGTCGGGCGCATGTCGGGCGGCGAGTCGTTTGGGCTGTGGAACCACTACCGCCAGAAGGCGATCAACCACGAGCTGCTGTATAGCTTCGGCTGGGGCGACGGCGGCGGCGGGCCGACCGAAGAGATGCTCGAGGCGGCGGGCGCACTCAACGCGCTGCCGGGCTTCCCGCGCATCGAGCTGGGGCGCGTCGAGGGCTTTTTCGAGCGGCTGTACGGGCGCGTGTGGGACGACCCGCGCCTGCCGACGTGGTCGGGCGAGCTGTACCTCGAATATCATCGCGGCACCTACACCAGCCAGGCGCGCGCCAAGCACAACAACCGCCAGGCCGAGCTGCTGGTCCGCGAGGCCGAGTGGCTGAACGCCTGGGCGCTGAGCAACGGCGCGGACAACCAGCAGCCCGCGCTCGACGCCGCGTGGCGCACGATTCTGCTCAACCAGTTCCACGACATCCTGCCGGGCAGCAGCATCTGGCAGGTCTACGCCGACAACAACGCCGACCACGCCGAGGTGCAGCGGATCGGGCAGGAAGTGCGCGATGCTGCAACTGCTGCGCTGCTTGCAGCCGACCACCAAGACGCAGCGGGCGCTAGTCCGTCATCGGTGGTCGTTCTGAACAGCCTGCCGTGGCCGCGCAGCGAGCCGGTGGCGCTGCCACTCGCGGATGGCGCGGCGGTGCCGGAAGGCGCGCAGGCGGTGGAAAACAGCGACGGCACGCGCGCGCTGCTGCTGGCGGCGACCGTGCCGTCGTATGGCTACGCAGGCTTGACCACCGACAGCCGACCACAGACCACCAGCGCCACAAGCCCTCGGTCGTCGTTGGTCGTTGGCCGTTCGTCACTTGAAAATGCCGAGCTACGGCTGGAGCTGGATGAAAACGGCGAGATTGCCAACCTGTACGACAAAAGCGCTGGCCGCGAGCTGCTTGTGGCGGGCGCGCCAGCCAACCAG
>LJCR01001224.1 GCA_001399705.1 Kouleothrix aurantiaca | reverse complement strand
GTCTGCCGCTGGGGCGGCGGTTGCCTCGGCGGCGGGGGCTGCGGTCATTGCAGCGGCTTCCATCGGTGCAGCTGCGGGCGCACCAGCAGTGCTGCCCCCGCCACCACCGGTGCGCGTCAGCGCAAAGCCAAACACCACCACCAGCGCAACTGCAATCAGGCCGGAAGCGAACTGCCCCCAGGGAAAGACCCATGCGCGCCGTGGTGCAACGGCCTGCGCGTCGAGTGTGAACGAGCGCGGCGGGCGGGCGGGCGGCAGCTGGCGCAGCAGCCCCACCGTCGCGCGCAGATCCTCGATCGCGGCGTTGAGGGCCGGCTCGCGCTCCAGGCGCTGCTCAAGCGTGGCGCGCTCGGGGCCACTGAGCTGGCCGTCGATATATGCCGAGAGGAGTTCCAGGTCGGCGTCATTCGGTTGTGGGTTGAAGTTCGTCATTCGCCTATGGAAGTGCAGATTGCACGGATGATGCCGCGCGATGCGCACCTAGCAACTATTTATAAACCATCGCCCTCATGACGGTAGCGAGCGGGCAGAAGTTCCCCGGCGCGCAGCACGTCGCGCAGGCGCGCGCGCCCGCGGCTCAGGCGCGATTTCACCGTGCCAAGGTTGGTGTTGGTGATCTGGGCGATTTCATCATAGGCCAGCCCTTCAATATCACTCAGAATGAGCACCATGCGCTGATCTTCGGGCAGCTCGCCCAGGCCGCGCTCAATCGCCGCCGCCAGCTCGCGCCGCAGCGCAAAGTCGGTGGGTGTTTCGCCGGTGTCGGCAATTTGCAGGGGCGCGGAGTCTTCGTCGTCGGCCTCGATATCGAGCGAGACGGCGGGGCGGCGTTTGCGCTGGCGCAGCGTGTCGTAGCAGGCGTTGGTGGCGATCCGCAGCATCCACGAGCGGAACGAGCCGCCGCGAAAGCTGCGCAGGTTGCGGAAGGCCGAGAGAAACGCATCCTGCGCGGCATCGGCGGCGCTGTCGGGGTCGCCGAGCATGCGGTAGCACAGGTTGTAGACGCGGCCCTCGTAGAGGCGCACCAGCGCGTTGAAGCTTTCGACATCGCCGCGCTGGCCGGCTGCTACAAGGCGTCGCTCCTCGTCGGCCATGGTGGGTTCTGCTCCGTTGACGTTCGTTTGCCGGGCGTATTATAGCAGAGCTTGCGGCGCAGGCTGAGTGGTATACTAACGGCAAGTATGTGTGGCAGGGATTGCATATGACACCAGGCGATATCGACGTTTTAATCGTCGAAGACGACGACTCGCTGCGCGAGCAGATCGGCCAGATCGTCGAGATGTGGGGCTACCGCACGCGCCGGGTCGCTACCGTCGGCGCGGCGCTGGCCGAGCTTGAGCGCATTCCGGCACAGGTGGTGCTGACCGACCTGATGCTGCCCGATCAGCCTTCCTACCCGATCATGCGCTGGGCGCAGGCGCGCCGCCCGCCGCCGCCCGTGGTGGTGATGACGGCCTACGCCTCGCTGGATAGCGCAATCGAGGCGCTGCGGCAGGGCGCGTATGATTTTCTGCTCAAGCCGGTGGTGCCGACCGAGCTGGAAGCGGCGCTGGTGCGCGCCCGCACCGCCGTTGCGCTTGAATACGAACGCGTGCGCGCCGAGCATTTGCGCCATATTGCTGAAGTGGCGCTCACGCTGGCGCACGAGATCAACAACCCGCTCGCCATCCTCATGGGCGAGCTGCAGCTCCAGCTGCGCGAAGGGGGCGAGCCGATTGAGCCGGCCGCGCTGCAGATTGCAATTGACTCGGCGAAACGGATTGCCACGGTGGTGCGCAAGATCATGGCGCTGCGCGAAGTGGCCTACCAGGAGTATGGCGGGCTGCGGCTGATCGACCTCGACGCCGGCGGGGAGTAGCGCTACTCGAAGCGCAGCAGTGTCTGCCCCACCTGCACCACGTCGCCGCGCCGCAGTGGCGTGGCCCCGATGATGCGCTGCCCGCCCAGGTAGGTGCCGTGCGTGCTGCCGGCGTCTTCGATCGTGGCCTGCGCGCCGTTGCCGCGAATGATCGCGTGCCGGCGCGAAACGGCGGCATCGCCAAGGATGAGCAC
>LJCR01001223.1 GCA_001399705.1 Kouleothrix aurantiaca | reverse complement strand
GCCCGCGTGCTGTTTATGGTCGTGCGAGCGGCGCTGCTGATCGGGCTGGGCTTCGAGCAGATTGCGCAGTGGCTGCGCGCGCCGCGCCGGCAGCGCTGGTTTGCGATCGGCAGTGGCGCGGTGCTGTGTGTGCTGTGCGCGGTGATGCTGCGCGCGGCGCTGGCCGATGGGCCGACGTGGTACCCCGACTATGGGCTGTATGGCATGCAGTATGGTGCCGAGCAGGCATTTGGCAGGGTTGCGAATGAGCTGGCGGCGAATCCAGACATGCACATCGTTATTTCGCCAAACTGGGCCAACAACACCACTGCGCTGATGAACTTCTTTGTGCCCGAGGTGCTGCGCCCGCGCCTAGCCCTGCGCGACATCAACTTCTACCTGGCGAAGCGGCGCGAACTCGACCCCAATGCGCTGTATGTCTGGCCGCCAAACGAGCAGCGGCAGGCACTGGAAAGCGGCAAATTTGTGCTCGAACCCGAGCAGGTGCTGCCCTACCCCGACGGCACGCCGGGCTTCTATTTCGAGCGCATGCGCTACAGCGACCAGGCCGACGATATTTTCACCGCCGAGGCGGCCGCGCGCCTGACGCTGCAGGAGCAGACGATCGAGCTGGATGGGCAGCAGGTGCGCGCGCGCTTCTCGGCAATTGACATCGGGCAAATTGGCGACCTGTTCGATGGCCGCACCCAGACGCTGATTCGCGGGCGCGAGGCCAACCCGCTGATTCTCGAGCTGCATTTCCCCGCGCCGCGCCAGATCAGCGGCTTTACGCTGCGCACCGCCAATATGCACCTGGGGCTGAAAGTGATTGCCACAGGCGCGGGCGACGGCTCGCCCAAAAGCTACGCCGAAACCTACCCCGAGCTTACCGATGACACAGTAACTGAATTTCGCTTCCCCGATGGCGCGCAGGCCGTGAGCCAGCTGCGGATGGAGTTCACCGAGCTGCAGCCAAATGAAGACGTGCATATTCACCTGCGCGAGCTGGCGCTGCGCTAGGGGTACAAGCGCAACTGCAGGTTGATATATTTGGCCACAGAGCACACCGAGGCCACTGAGTTTTATTTCTCGCTCTGTGCTCTCTGTGTGCTCAGTCACTCATTCTTTTTGGCTACCAGTTGTCATTTGATACGGGTTACGCGGTCGGCATTTTTGCCTTCAGTTCGGCAAGCTCACCGCAGGCGGCAGAGCGGTACTTTACGATTGAGGTGTGCCGATTTTGGCGCGGAGCGCCAAAATCGGCACACAAAAATAAGCAATACCTTGCTGCCGCAGGCTAACGGCCACATCACGTGGGCAACCGCGTAAGCTGTGTCATTTGGGAGAGCACGAAAATTCCCACCCGCGTCGGGAACGGTTCCCATGACAGTGGGATATGCAGGCGTGTACACTCTGGGCATCGAAACAACCGCAACGCCGCACGCGGCGTGCTAGTGCAAAGGATGCCCATAATGAGACACGCGGATACGCCCCCGGCTTCGCGCTACGAGCGCGTGGCGCTCTTCGGCGGCGTGGCGGCCGGCGCAATTCAATTGCTGTTTAGCGGCCTGTTTTTCGGCTATATCCTGCCCGCGCTGCCGCCAATCGATGCGCCGGCTGCCCAGATCGCGGCATTCTATGCGGTGCAGAGCCAGAATAGTATCTACCACCTCACGTCCTTTCTGCTCGAAGCGCAGATGCTGCCGCTGGCGCTGTTCTTTGGTGGCCTGTACGCGGTGCTGCGCCGGCACGAAGGCGCGGGCGGCGCGCTTAGCGCGGCGGTGTTTGCCGCTGGAATGGCGATCACCGTGATCATTCCGGTGGTGGATATGATTGAAGATCATCTGCTGCGGGGGCTGGCGGCGGCCGGTGGCGACCCGCTGACGGTGCGGGTGTTTGATGGAATGGTGCCGCAGGCGCAGGCGCTGAACGGCTTTCCGCAGGCGCTGGTGCTGGCCGGCACGGCTGCGCTGATCTTTGGGCGTGGGTTCGCGCCGCGCTGGCTGGCCTGGGCGGGTCTTGCGCTGGCGGCGCTGAGTCTGCTTGGCACTGGCACGATCCTCACGGCGGCGA
>LJCR01001222.1 GCA_001399705.1 Kouleothrix aurantiaca | reverse complement strand
GCGCCGCTGGTGGCGCAGCGCCGCGCCCAGGGCCTGAGCGTGCGCGTGATCGACACGCAGGTGCTCTACGACCGCTGGAGCTACGGGCAGGTCTCGCCGGTCGCGATTCGTAACTTCCTGCGCTACGCGGCGGCAACCTGGGCCACCCCGCCGGCGGCCGTAACGCTGGTGGGCGACGGCACGATCGACCCGCTGAACTACACCGGGCGCACCAACCGCAACGACGTGCCGCCTTTCGCCGCGAATGTTGACCCGTGGATTGGCGAAACTGCCTGCGAGCAGTGCTTTGCGCGTCTCGATGGCGACGACCCCACGCTCGACGAGCTGCCCGACCTCGCGCTGGGGCGGCTGCCCGCGCGCAGCGCCGACGCGCTGGCCGCGCTGGTGAACAAGCTGGTGGCCTACGAAACCAGCCCGCTCAACCTGTTCTGGCGCTCGCGCAATGTGTACGTGGCCGACAACTTCCGCGACGCGCAGAATAATGCCGACAGCGCGGGCGATTTCGCTGCGTTTGCGGATGCGAGCGCCGCGCTTCAGCCCGCTGGCATCCGCGTCGAGCGCGTCTACTACGATCCGTCGCCCAGCGCGCCCGCGCAACCCTGGCGCGAGCCGAGCGCTGAGATCGCCTACGCACGCACGCGCGCGCTGCTTGGCGCGGGCGCGGGGCTGGTGAACTACGTCGGGCATGGCAGCCAGTTCCAGTGGGCCGTAACCGACTTCAACGCCGCGCCGCCCTACCTGCTTGGCCAGTACGACCCCGACGACCTGGGCAATGGCGCGCGCCAGCCGATTGTGCTGGAAATGACCTGCCTGACCGGCGCGTTCCAAACGCCGTCGTATGGCGGCACGATTGACGAGCGGCTGCTGCTGAACCCAAGCGGCGGCGCGATTGCGGTATGGTCGCCAACCGGCCAGGCGGTCGCGCATGGCCACGACATGCTGCAGCGCGGGTTCTACCAGAAGCTGTGGGCTGCGCCGCCGCTGAGCGCGCGCGTGGGGAATCTGGCGCTGGCTGGCTACACGGAGCTATTCACCAATGGCACCTGCTGCCAGGATACCATCGCAACTTACGCGCTCTTGGGCGATGCGATGCAGCTCGCGCGCGTGATGCCAGGGAAGATTCTGTACGCGCCGGTGGCGCAGAAGTAGGGTTGTGCGGCATAGATTGAGTGGTCGCATATCTTGATTTGAGCGTTGCCGTACTATGTTGCATTCTCTCAAATCACTGGTATTATACGTGTACTATACGTATAAAAAGGTGCGCCATGCAGAAGAAACTTACTATCACGGTCGATGAAGCGGTATATGAGGGCTTGCACAAGGTTATCGGCCGGCGACATATTAGCCATTTCATCGAAGATCTGGTGCGTCCTCACGTCATCGGCACTGATCTCGAAGCTGGGTATCGCGCAATGGCCTCCGATGAAGAACGTGAGCAGGAAGCCATGGAATGGTCGGAAGCAATGCTGGGAGACATGGCCGATGCTGCGCGGTGAAGTATGGTGGGTCAATTTTGCCCCCTCAGTCGGCGGTGAAATCCAAAAGCAGCGCCCGGCTCTCATTCTCAGCAATGACGCTTCAAACAAATATCTCAATCGGGTGCAAGCTGTTCCACTCTCAAGCCGTGTTGATCGTTTGTACCCGAGTGAGGTCGTTGTCACGCTTAATGGCAAGCCACACAAAGCAATGGCGGATCAATTGACAACCGTGAGCAAGCTACGCCTGAGTAATCGTATTGGAAAGCTGACTGCGACCGATATGCTTCAGGTCGAACGCATTGTGAAGCTTCAACTTGATATGACCCCATAATTGATGTTGCCGCTCAATCTGCGCAGGCGAACGACCAAGGACGAACCTTATAACAGTTCGTCCTTGGTCGTTGGTTGATTCATGTTGCCCGTTGCGCGCGTTACGTTACAGCCAGCAGCACCGCGCCCGGCTCCGCGAAGCGCAGCGTGCCAGCCGCCGGGTCGAATGCCGCCGGGCCGCGCCCGCCATAGCGCGTGTCTTCGCTGTCGAGCAGCACTGCCCATGCGTGCCCGCCCGGCGCGGC
>LJCR01001221.1 GCA_001399705.1 Kouleothrix aurantiaca | reverse complement strand
GCCGCACGGCACGCGCGTCCATATTGGCGAGCAGGCCGTGGTAGAAGTGACCGGGCTGCGCAACCCGTGCGGCCAGCTCGATCAGTTTCAGGACGGCTTGCTCAGCGCCGTGCTCGACCGCGACGCGCAGGGCAAGCTCGTTCGCAAGGCCGGCATCATGGGCGTGGTGCTGGCTGGCGGCGTGGTTCACCCCGGCGACACGATCCGCGCCGAGCTGCCGCCACCGCCGCACGAAGCGCTGGAGCGGGTGTAGATTAGATGAACCACGAAGACACGAAGAAATTATTCAAATCTTCGTGCCTTCGTGCCTTCGTGGTTTGGTTACCCAACGTTTATTGCCCAGACACGCTATCGATCGCGCCAAACAGATCGATCACGCGCTGGCGCAGCGGCTCGGGCAGCGGCGGGCGCACAATCGCCGCGACATTCTCCTCCAGATGCTGCGGGTTGCCGGTTCCGCTCAGAATCACATCCAGCCCCGGCTCGGCGCGGCAAAAGCGGTAGGCCGCCTCGGGCAGGCTATCGGCGGCTTCCAGCAAGAACCCCAGCGCGTTGTCTAGATCGATTTTGGCCGGGTCGAGCGCGCCCTGCGCCACGAGGCCCGCCACCACCTCGCGCAGCTTGGCCGGCCGGCTGAGCGCGTCGCGCACGGCAAACATGCACAGCGTGCCAATCCCGCGCCGCTGCGTTTCGGCCAGCACGCGCTCGCGCGCCGACTGGTTGAGCATATTGAAGCCGACCATCATCACATCCCAGCATGGGTCGTGCACGGCGCGCGCGAGCATGGCGTGCCCGGTGTCGCTGCCAAATACTTCGGTGATGCCGAGAAAGCGAATCTTCCCCGCGTCGCGCAGCCGCTCCAGCGCCGGCACCAGTTCCTCCGCCGCACGCGCATAGTGCTCGGCCCGCACGCCATGCAGGTGGTAGATATCCACATAGTCGGTACCGAGCCGCGCCAGGCTGGCGTCGAGTGCCGCCACCAGCGTTTGCGCGCTGATCGGCTGGCCATCGGCCACGGGCGACTTCTTGGTGGAAAGAATGACGTCCTGCCGATTGACGCCCTGCAGCGCCGCGCCGATCAGCGCCTCGGTGCCATACGCCTCGGCAGTGTCGATGAAGTTCACACCCAGCTCCAGCGCCCGCCGCACAATCGCGCTGGAATCGTCAGCGCTCGCGCCGGTCTTCTGCCCCAGCCGGCTGTGCCCGCCGCCGCCCAGCCCCAGCACGCTTGCGCGCAGCCCGGTGCGGCCCAGTGTCACATACTCCACGGTTTCCTCCTTCTGCTGTGCGCGTATTATACCGCCGGTGGCACGGCCCTTGCCGATGGCAAAGAAGCCATTTCCAAAACATGCACGGGCTGATAGCCACCACTGAAGGAGCGGGAAGGAACCATGCCAGGGAACCACGCCGACGTTACCTTGAACGTCAACCACACGCCGCACCAGCTCGCGATCGAACCGCGCCGCACGCTGCTCGACGCGCTGCGCCACAACCTTGGGCTCACTGGCGCGAAAAAAGTCTGCGATATGGGCGATTGTGGCGCCTGCACCGTGCTGATCGACGGGCGCGCGCAGTATGCCTGCCTGCGCCTGGCTGTCGATTGCGCCGGCGCAGAGATCACCACCGTCGAAGGGCTGGCCGACGCCGGTGAACTCGACCCGATCCAGCGCGCGTTTGTCGAGGCCGACGCATTCCAGTGCGGCTTCTGCACGCCGGGCCAGATCATGAGCCTGCGCGCGCTGCTCGACGCCACGCCGCACCCGACCGATGACGAGATCATGCGCGCAGTGAGCGGCAATTTGTGCCGCTGCGGGGCCTACCAGAATATTGTGCGGGCCGGGCGCATCGCCGCCGGCCGCGCCGCAGACCGGACGGAGTGAGCCATGCCGATTCATCATGTCGATAAAGAAAAAAGCAAGGGCAAAACCAAGCTCACTGTGGTGGAAACCGGCCGCGAGCAGGCCTGGGCCGACGACGCAACATTCACGTATGTCGGCCAGCGGCACGCGCGCGTCGAAGGCGCGGAGAAAGTAGCTGGCCGACATACGTGAATGT
>LJCR01001220.1 GCA_001399705.1 Kouleothrix aurantiaca | reverse complement strand
GCCGCCGACGCCGCGCCGCGCCTGTACCTGAGCGAAGCAGCTGAGGGCTTGCAGGCCGAATTGCGCTTCGCCTATGGCGAGCACGAGCTGCAATACGACAAACGCCTGCCCGAAACCGCCACCAAGCGCCAGCCCGGCACTGCCCAGCTGGCCCGCATCACCCGCCAGCCCGTCGGTCGATTTCACCTGCACCAGCGTGCTGCCAATCAGCATCCACAGCGGGTCGTTCACCACCACAGCGGTTTCTTTGCGGCCGAGCGGCAGGGCGTGCGCGCCGGCCAGCACCTGCGCGCTGAGCTTCAGTCCCTTTTTGGTTTCGCTCAGCTCGGCGGAAAGCGTGCCAAGCTCGGGCAGCACGGCGATGCGCTCGCTCAGCGGCTCGCCTTCGTCGCCGGTATATACGAGGCAGCCCGGCAGCAGCGACAGCACCGGCTCGTAGAACACGGCTTCGCGGCCGTAGCTGTAGCCCGACATCATGTAGGGATTGCCGACGGCGAGGTTGACGGCGGCCAGCTCGGTTTCGGTGGCGGCGGGGTAGCTCTGGCGGTTGATGCGCGAGCGGATCGGCCGCGCCTGCCCGGACAGCCCCTGCTCCGCAATGGCGCTGGCGATCGCCTCGTGGTCGCCAAGCTGGTGCGCGCCAAAGTAGCGCGCCGCCAGCGAGTACGGCGTCACGCCCCAGCCGTTGCCGCGCTCTTGCAGGCTGAACACGATTGGGCCGTAGCTGGTGCTGCTGCGGCGCGCGGGCGCCTGCGCGGCCTGTTCGAGCACGGCCTGCCACAACTTGGGCGGGTTTTTCTTTAAGTGGTCGCGCAGCGCGGCGATGGCGGCGATGCGGTGCCGGCACAGATACCACTGGTAGCTGTCGCGGCAGGTGCATGTCATCGCCAGCTGGCGGCCATTCACCTCGACCGTGAAGCTGCGCAGGTCGGCAGGCGCGGTGCCATCGGCGGCGGCTGCGCTTGCGCCGCTGGCAAGCTGGCCAAGCTGCTCGTTCAGGTAGCGCGGGATGAAGTTCACGGTCACATCGCCAGCATGGAAGGCGGGGTGCGCCAGCGCGATCTGGTGGAAGGGAATGGTCGTGGCCATGCCGCCGACCCGATAATCGGCCAGCGCGCGACGCATGCGTCCAATCGCCTCGGCGCGGGTGGCGCCCCAGGCCACCAGCTTGGCGATCATCGAGTCGTAGTACTGCGGGATGGTGTAGCCCGGCCGCACGCCGCTGTCGATCCGCACGCCATAGCCGGTCGGTTCCTGGTACTCGCTCAGCGTGCCGAGCGAAGGCCGAAAGCCGTGCGCCGGGTCTTCGGCGTTGATGCGGCACTCGATCGCGTGGCCGCGCCACGTCACCTGCTCCTGCGTCAGCCAGAGCTCCTCGCCCTGCGCGACACGAATCTGCGCCTGCACCAGATCAACGCCGGTAACCATTTCGGTGACGGTGTGCTCGACCTGGATGCGCGTGTTCATTTCCAGAAAATAAAACTCGCCGTTCTGAAACAGGAACTCAAGCGTGCCCGCGCCGACATAGCCCACCGACGTGGTGAGCGCCACCGCCGCCGCGCCCATGCGCGCGCGCAGCTCGGGCGTCAGCACCTGCGCCGGGCATTCTTCGATCAGCTTCTGGTGGCGGAGGCTGGGCAGGAGCCGCCAGGTGTGCACGCCGCCGGTGATTTCGAGCTTGATCTGGCTGGAGGCCTGGCGGGTGAGGCGATCGAGCTCGGCGGCGATATCTGCGGCAGTGCTGGTCATTGCGAATTTCCTTGACAGGCTGGCTGCGCAGTGGGAGAATAGCTGAACGCGCCCACAGCGCACAGAATCAATTACGGAAGCCCGCCCCTCAGCTGCTCAGGCCAGGGCGGGTTTTTCGTTGGGCATGAGTATAGCATGGGTGGGGCGTTGGTGGGTAGTATTTTCGGGGCTGCGCGCCCCGTGCCCCTGTGGTTCTTTCTTCAGAAGAGGTTTATCGAGGCGCTTCGCCCCCGCGCCCCTGATCAGGGAAACTTTCGTCAGTTCAAGATGAGTAAGGCTTTTTGCGGGGCGCTTCGCCCCCGTGCCCC
>LJCR01000122.1 GCA_001399705.1 Kouleothrix aurantiaca | reverse complement strand
GGCATGGCCGTGCGGGCAGCGCGCGTGGAGAAGGATTGAATGGCTGACATTACCCTACAGGAAATCACGGCGGCCAACTGGCGGGCCACGCTCGCGCTGGGCGTGCACCCCGCGCAGCAACGCTTTGTTGCCGACTGCCAGCCGATCGCGGCGATTGTGCTGGCAAAAGCCTACGTTGGCGCGGGCGGCATGCACTGGCAGCCCTACGCCATCGCCGCCAAGGAGCAATTCATTGGCATGCTGGCGCTGGCCCACGCGCCCGATAATCCTACGGATTACTGGCTCTTTCACTTCTTCATCGACCAGCGCTGGCAGGGGCAGGGCTACGGGCGGGCGGCGCTGCGTGCCGCTGTGGAGCTGGTGCGCGCCGATTATACGCACTGCCAGCACATCCATCTTACGGTGAACCCGGACAATACGCCCGGCCAGCGCCTGTACGCCAGCGTCGGCTTTCGGCCAGGCGGCGCGCAGCAGCATGGCGAACTGGTGTATATACTGGATCTGGCCGCCCCGTCAAGCATCGCCGACAATAGCTGAGGGTGTGATGGATTTTGAATTCAGCGGGCCGATCTGGTTCTGGAAAGGCCCATCGCCGTGGTATTTTGTGACGATCCCGCCAGAGCAGTACGGCGAGCTGAAGGCAATTTTGCCGATGGTCACTTATGGCTGGGGCATGATCCCGGCGCGCGTGCGGATTGGCAAAACCGTGTGGGCCACCGCGCTGTTTCCTAAAGACGAGCGCTATATTGTGCCGATCCGGGCCAGCGTGCGCACGGCCGAGCGCCTGGACGAAGGCGACATCGTGACCGTGCAGCTCGAAATCCAGCTGTAGCGCCTGCCTGCTGCCCGCTGGTGCTGTGGGCTTACAGGCGCTGCATTGAATTGGACATGTCGCGTGGGATGGCAGTTGCCGCCCCGATTTACGTCTCCACGGTGCCGATCGGCGCGGTCGGTTCCTCGACGTCGTCCTCCGCCATGAGATTGGCGTGAAACAGCTCGCGATAGTGCGCGATCTTGCGCCGTATCAAGGCGAGATGGTTCTGGAACTCCTGCAAATGCTGCATCACCACTACCTCGTGCCGCTCCAAGATCTGTAGCCGCTCGGTTACTGTCGCATCGCCCTGCTGCGCGAGCTGCATGTAGCGCTGGATCGTGGTGATCGGCATCCCCATCGCACGCAGTCGGCTTACAAACACAATCCGCTCAACATCGTACTCACTATAAATGCGATGGCCGTTCCCCGCACGGGCGACTGGCACGATCAAGCCCAGCCCCTCGTAGTAGCGCAGCGTGTGAATACTCAGTTTTGTGCGCGCAGCAACATCCTGGATTTTCATCACTCCTCCCTCTTCTGTCACATCGCTAATACGGGCCGTGATCTGGTACACCCAAACCTCGCTGACCGTATCGTACACCCTCGAGTACACTCGAGGTCAAGAAGCACTTGACCTCGAGTGTACTCGAGGGTGTAGCCTCATGGCAACTGGCTGTTCCCATAGCGACGAAAGGAAAATCATGCAGATAGGGCTGCACATTGGAAAATACGACTGGGCAGGCGGAGCCGTGCAGATCGGACCGACATTGGCCGCGATCGCCACAACAGCAGAGGCTGCTGGCCTGGCCAACCTCTGGGTGATGGATCACCTGTTCCAGCTCGGCGAGCAGTTTGGCGTCGTCCATGGCCCGGCGGAAGAGCCGATGCTCGAGGGCTATAGCACAATCGCCTACCTGGCTGGGGTCACGCGGCGCGTTACAGTTTAGAGGTGCTGGAACGCAAACTCGACATTCTTCGGGAACACTGTGCGGCGCTGGGGCGGGACGAAGCCACAATCACGAAGACTGTGGTGACCTACCTAGATCTCGGGCCGCAGGGCGCGAGCACGGCCGCAGTGATCGACTTATGCGGTGCGCTCGCCGCACTAGGGTTTCAGCAGCTGATTATCAACCTGCCCAATGCACACACGCTCGCACCGATCGAGCAGCTTGGGCGCGAGATTGTTCCCGCAGTGGCTGCTTTATAGTGCCACACATGTACCAGGAGCAGAGTATGAAGATCGGTCTCCAAATCCCATCGTTCGACTGGCCGGGTGGCCCAGCCATCATTGGGTCCACGCTGCGCGAAATTGCGCTCACTGCCGACCAAGGCGGCTTTGCAAGCCTCTGGCTGATGGATCACTTTTTCGGAATCGGCTCAGTGTGGGGCGAGCCAGACGCCCCGATGCTTGAAGGATACACTGCAATTGCATATATGGCCGCTCTCACCCAGCGCATCAGAGTCGGTCTTATGGTCACCGGCGCGATCTACCGCCATCCTGGCGTGTTGATCAAAACGGTTTCAACCCTTGATGTTTTGACAGGCGGGCGGGCCTATTTCGGGATTGGGGCGGGATGGTACGAGCGCGAGGCCCGCGGTCTCGGGCTTCCGTATCCGCCCACCCGCGAGCGATTGGGACGGCTGGAAGAAACTCTGGCTATTGCCCATCATATGTGGCGCGGCAATACATCTGCCTTCAACGGACAGTTCTACCAACTTGATGAGCCGCTGAATGTACCGCAACCGCTGGCCCAACCACACCCACCGATCCTGATTGGTGGCGAGGGCGAGCGCCAGACGCTGCGTTTAGTCGCGCAGTACGGTGATGCGTGTAACTTCCAGCTTGGGGCGCCGCTGCCCGGCTACCCACAGTGGTATATCGATGCCTACCACCAGCGTGCGGAACGTTTGCCACACAAATTAGCATGTTTGCGTGAACACTGTCGGGCAGCAGGGCGGAGCTATGAGTCGATCGAGCGCACAGTGCTTGGCTCGGTCCAGCTTGGAACAGGCGCAATGAGCATAACTGAGCTTGTCGAGGTGTGCCACGAACTTGCAGAGATGGGCTTTCAGCATGTCATTTATAACCTGCCGGATGTACACACCATCACGCCAATCGTGCGCCTGGCGGAGGAGTTAATTCCACAGGTGTGGGCGCTGTAAGGGCGGCAAACCAGCGCAAGCTTGCCGACCGACACCTATGGCGTGACGCTGAGTGTTGTCACTAGCTTCGCGTTGACAGGTAAGTCCAAGATCAGTGTCAGAGGTGCCTACTTTCTCGATCTACCAATGCCGCAACGCTAAACAGCAAAACATTCCCGGCACGGCTGGGCGGGCGAGAAGTATCTTTCTCGCCCGCCGGAATGTTTGGGCAGCAATTGCAGGATGCCCAGCCTGAAGCGGGCTATACTGGCTCCCGTAAAAAACCGCAGTTACTTCGTCCGTTTCTCCCCTTCGATAGTTCCTGTGTTTGTTATGCAGAATTCATTAGCCCCAGTCGAAATTCGGAACAATGTGCGAAGGGTTCAAAAGGCCAGAAGCCTGCTGTCCCCTGACTCCTGAATCCTGAATACTCGGGTGGCTGTGCTATACTTTTCGGTACTCTAGCGACGCGCCATGAATCCATCATTCGTCTGGGTAATCTTGTCTGAATTAAGTTTTCTTAACTTGGTCGCCTGCAGATCGGGCATGGCCAGTTGGGGCCGATCGCGCTCTCCAACCGCAAGGCAATCGGTCTGCTGGCGTATCTTCTGATCGATTCGGAGCACACGCACAGCCGCGAAACCCTGCTCGGTTTGCTGTGGCCCGATTTACCGGCTGCTGCTGCGCAAAACAACATGCGCGTTACAAGGTTTGTTGAATAGCATGAATACATCACAACGTCTAATTCCAGCGCCCGACCCTGCGCTGATCGCGTGGCTGCTCGATTCCGACCCGGCGATCCGCTGGCAGGTGCTGCGCGACCTGACCGACGCCAGTGCAGCAGAGGTTGCCGCCGAGCGCGCGAAAATCGCCACCGAAGGCTGGGGCGCGCAACTGCTGGCCCAGCAAGCCGCCGATGGCTCGTGGGGCGGCGGGGCGTGGAACCGCGGCTGGGACTCGACCATGCACGTCTTGTGGCTGCTGCGCGATTTCGGGCTCGACCCCGCGAGCGCGGCGGCGCAGCGCGCGGTGGGCCGTGTGCGCGACAATGTGGCGTGGCAGGGCTGGGATTGGGACGGCAACTGGCGCGGCGCGGACTGGCGCGGCAACCCGTTCTTCGCCGGCGAGGTCGAGCCGTGCATCAACGGGCAGGTGGGCACGGTTGGCGCGTATTTCGGCCAGAACATCCAGCGCATCCTCGACCGCCTGCTCGCCGAGCAGCTGCCCGATGGCGGTTGGAACTGCGAAGCCGAGAACGGCTCCACGCGCTCGTCGTTCAACACCACCATCTGCGTGCTGGAAGCCCTGCTCCAGTATGAGCAGCACACTGGCGACCAGCCGGCAGTGGCGGCAGCACGCCTGCGCGGGCAGGAATACCTGCTCGAACGCCACCTGTTTCGCCGGCGCTCGACCGGCGAAGCGATTACGCACGACCGCAAAGGCGATGCGAACTGGACCGAGTTCGCCTTCCCGACATGGTGGCACTACGACGTGCTGCGCGGCCTTGAGTTCCTGCGCAGCGCCGGCGGCCCGCCCGACCCACGCATGGCCGAGGCGATTGAGCTTCTTGTGTCGAAGCGCGACAGCAGCGGGCGCTGGGCGGTCGGCACGCGCTACCCCGGCACCATGCCGATCAAGATCGACGCGGGCGTGGGCGAGCCAAGCCGCTGGAACAGCCTGCGTGCCCTGCGCGTGCTGCGCTGGTATGCCGAACGAGAAGGATAAACCATGCACGACGACCTGTTGCACGAGCAGCTCAACTACTACCGCGCCCGCGCCGCCGAGTACGACGAGTCGCTACAGTCGGTGGGCGACCCCGGCGCAGCCGAGAGCGCCGAAGCGCGCGAGTGGCAAGAAGCGGTTCGGGCACTGCGCGGGCTTGGGCCGCAGGGGCGCGTGCTGGAGCTGGCGGGCGGCACCGGCATCTGGACCGAGGAGCTGGCGCGGATTGCGGGCGAGCTAACCGTGCTCGACGGCGCGCCTGAGATGCTGGCGCTTAACCGCGCCAAGCTGGGCGACGCACGCATCACCTACCAGACGGCCGACCTGTTTGCCTGGGAGCCCACAGAACGCTACGATCTGGTCTTCTTCGCCTTCTGGCTGTCGCATGTGCCGCCCGAGCGGCTCGACGCATTTCTCGACAACGTCGAGCGCGCGGTTGCGCCCGGCGGGCGGGTTTTCGTTGTGGACGAGCCAGCCGGCGGCAGCGAAGTTTCCGGGCCGAATGCGGCGGGCATGTACCAGCAGCGCACGCTGCGCGACGGGCGCGCATTCTCGATTGTAAAGGTCTATTACGACCCGACCGAGATCGGTCGCCAGCTGGAGCAGCGCGGCTTTGCGCCGTCAGCGATTGGCGGCGGCGCGCACTTCTTCCACCTCAGCAGCCAGCGGCGCTGAGCGCCTTCCTCGGCGCGAAACACGCCCACGTTGCTTCCCTTGCTTTTACCAACTCCAGGGAAACACATACATTGTTTGGCATTAGCTGCTTCGCCGCGCACACAACCCTGCCGTGCCGGCACCCCTCGGCGTACACGGCTGTGCGCCACCACCCCCACAATCAGTCAAATGTCGTAGGGAAACTCTGCGAAAACGTGTAACCCGCCAAAAACCGTGTGCGTCTTGCTAGGTGTGCTTTCGGCGCAGGGGTTAGGGATTGGGGAGTAGGGGGTGGGGATTGCGATGCATAACGCGGCCTTTCACTGCCCTAAAACCTCATGTGGAATTGCGCCAAGTGTGGTTTTGGCCAGTGCATCGATACAGCACGCCAACCTTCTTTTTGAACAGGACATTCTCACAGCACAAAGGACACTGCAACCATGCATCGGTTTTTACGCATCGCAGGTGTACGCCACCCAGGGAAGATATCACTTCTGCTCCTTGCGCTCCTGATTGCCGCAACAAGCAGCGCCTTCATACCGGCGCAGGGCACCGCCAATGCTGCGAGCAGCGCCTCCGGCACGCAGGCCGGCAAATCGAAAATTTTCGTGCCGATGGCGCGCAGCATCCGCACCAGCACCACACCTCCGCCAGCCGAATCGGGCCAGGGCGCGCTCTACCTGAGCAAAGCGATCAAAACCGCCAGCGCCAGCTCGGAAGTTGATGCGGCGGGCGGCATGCATGCGGCCTTTGTGCATTTCGTGCCGCTGGCCGATCACCCCGCGGCTGTGTAGGGCGTCTGCTCGCCCGGTGGCGATCGCTGCGGCAGCGCGGCGAACTGGCGGTTCGTGCAGCTTACCGACCGTGCCGAAGAAGCGCAGCTTGCGCTGACGCCAGCCGGCCAGCCGCGCATGCTGATTGTGGGCGACTCGGAGCTCTACCCCGGCGGCAAGGATTATATCTACGCGGCGTGCGATTTTGGCTGCACCAGCGCGGCGAACTGGGCCACCGAGCGCGTGTTCTCCAGCGATGGCACCGCGATCTTCGACGTGAGCGACCAGCACACGCCGCAGCACTACTTCGCGCTCGACCCGCAGGGCCGCCCGCGCTTTGTCTACCAGGATCGCAACTACGGCATCGAGCCCGACCACTATGGCGCGTTCTACGCCTATTGCGACGCGGGCTGCACCGACGCGAACAACTGGCAGCAAACCCAGATCGGGCGCTGGATCGTCGGCACCGGCAACTACGAAATCTTCCACTACACCTCGCTGACGTTTACAAGCGATGGGCGGCCGCGCCTGACCGCCGACCTGATCGCGATGAACGAGGACGGCAGCGACGCGCCGAACGGCCTGTACTAC
>LJCR01001219.1 GCA_001399705.1 Kouleothrix aurantiaca | reverse complement strand
GAATAGCGGAAAACAGAAGTCAGCGTGTAGCATTGAACTATTCTGATTTCTGGCTTCTGACTCCTGACTTCTCCCCATCAGTATCCCCGATTTTCGCCCTGCAGAATTGCAATACCAGTTTGAATAATGATCTTGATGTCGAACAGGAGCGACCAGTAATCGATGTAGTACAGGTCGTAGCGCGTGCGCTCCTCGATGCTGGTGTCGCCGCGCAGCCCATTCACCTGCGCCCAGCCGGTGATGCCGGCCTTGAGCTTGTGGCGGCGCATGTAGCGCGGGATGCTCTGGCTGAACTTTTCCACCCAGACCTGCTGCTCGGGGCGCGGGCCAACCACGCTCATTTCGCCGCGCAGCACGTTAATGAACTGCGGCAGCTCGTCGAGCGAGTAGCGCCGCAGAAACGCGCCAATGCCCGTCACACGCGGGTCGTCTTTGGTCGTCCAGTTGCCAAGATTGGGCGCATCGACGCGCATGGTGCGGAACTTGATCGTCGGGAAGGGCTTGCCGTCGAGCCCAACACGCTCCTGCGCGAAAAACACTGGCCCGCGCGAATCGATCCGCACCAGCGCGGCGATCAGCAGCATGATTGGCGAGGTGAATGTCAGCACCAGCATCGACACGACGATGTCGAGTGTGCGCTTCAGCGCGCGGTTGAGCGGGTTGTCGAGCGCGACGTTCTTCACGCCGATCAGCGGCAGCCCGCTGACGTCGCCAATCGACACGCCATTGTTGGTTATGAGCTGAAAGGCGTCGGGGTAGAGCTTGATCTCAACCGATTCGTCCTCGGCCAGTGCAACGATGTCGAGCACTTCGTTGGATGAGCGGCCCGACAGCGCAATAATCACTTCGTCGGCCTGTGTGGCGCGGATCACGCGGCCCAGCGCCTGCGTGCGGCCCAGCACCGGCACCTCGTCCACCACCTCGCCAACGGGCGTATGGTCGGAAAGAAAGCCGCGAATGCGGTAGCCCAGGCTCGGGTTGCGGCGGATGGTCGCCAGCACCAGGCGTCCCGGCTCGCGCGCGCCAACAATCAGCACGCGCCGGGTGTCGATGCCGCGCTGGCGCAGCATTGCCAGCACGCGCCGGTAGATCAGGCGCAGAAAGGTGGTGATGACAATGGCCGAAAGCCAGGACAGCGCCACTACCTGCTGGTCGAGCGGCAGATCGTCGCCGTTGAACAGGCCGAGCGACAGAAGCGCGTTGGCCATGTAGAGCACAAAGGTGCCGAGCGACACGCCCAGCACGATTTTGAATGCCTCGTCCACACGCGACGCGCCGCGCCGCAGTGTATACAGCCCAACCGCCGCAAACGTGATCGCAAAGATCAGGTTATACAGCAGCACGAAAATTTCGGCCACAAACGGGCTACTGGCGGCCAGCTCGGCTTGCAGGTCGGGGTTGGCGAGCAGGCCCCAGCGGTAGGTGCCAAGAAAGGCAATATTCACAGCCAGCGCATCGCACCCCATCACCGCCAGCGTGAGCAGCAGGCGCGACACCCACGGCCGTGGGCGCACGCGCCTACCCGACGCGGCGTGCGGCTGAGGGGCGGAGGAGATTGCGGCCAAGGCTTAGATACTCCTTCAGCGTAATGCCCGCTTCGATCGCGAAATTCAGGGGCGCGGGCGTGGTCGCGGCGTAGTGCTTGCGGTGAAACACGCGCATCGCGTCGTAGAAGGCGCGGATCGACTTGAACGGGCGCTGGCGGCTGGAGGCGCGCTTGTAGTGGTGCACCGTCGCGCGCGGCACATACATAATTTTCCAGCCATACTGCTTGATGCGGTAGGCCCAGTCGAGGTCTTCGCCATACATAAAGTAGGCTTCGTCGAGCAGGCCAGCCTCGCGCACGACACTGGCGCGCACCAGCATGCACGCGCCCACCACTGCGTCGACCTCGGTCTGCACATCGGGGCTGAGGTAGGTCATGTTGTAGCTGCCAAAGCGTTTGCTGCGCGGAAATGGCTTGGAAAGGCCCAGCGCCCGGTAGACGAATGCGCTTGGCGCGGGAAACGAGCGCCGGCACGCCAGGTCGAGCGAGCCGTCGGCAAGCAGTAGCTTTGGCC
>LJCR01001218.1 GCA_001399705.1 Kouleothrix aurantiaca | reverse complement strand
ACCGCCCAGTGCCCCGCGCGGTCGAGCAGAAACACGTGATGGTAGATCTGGTAGCCGTCCTGCAAGGCGTTGTTATCGACTTTCGCGGCCATGCGGCTGGCCTGGATGTAGGGCGCGGGATCGACGCCCATCCACCTGCCGGCGGCCGTCAGCTCGCCGGGGGTGGCGCGCGAGGTGCGGCCCTTGCCGCCCGCCACCACAAAGCCTAGCTCGCGCGTGCGGCCGGCGATGCCCTGCTTGAGCGCGCCGCAGACGGTCGTCGTCACGCCGCTGGAGTGCCAGTCCATGCCCATCACCGCGCCAAACGCCTGAAACCAGATCGGATCGGACAGGCGGCGGAACAGCTCGGCGGTGCAGGGCATCGAAACAGCGCTCAGCCCGGCGCGCTACGCGGCTTTCGCAGAATGCTTTGTGCGCGGCGATGCTGACATCGAGCGGGCGTTTGCGGCGTCGGCGCGGCTGGCGCAAGCGGCGTGTGCCGCCACAGCAGCGGAGCACGGCTGGCCCTGGCCGGCGGCGCTGGCCGCGCAGGTCTGCGCGCTCGGCGATGCGAAGGCAGTTACCCTTTGATAGGGAGGTCGTCCACAGATTTTGCGTGTGCATACGCCGCTATACGATGCTTATGCCTAACATTTATCTGCGCACTGTGAGAAGCTTGGGAAACAACAAGCCCAAGACGACAAGATCTCGCCGCTCGGTTCAGGCGAGTGAGCTAAGCCATCAAACCTTCGTGTCTTCGTAGTTTACTTCACAACCTTGAAAACACCATCTGTGTACTCTGCGTAATCTGTGGATCATCGACTCGTGGGGGTTGGGCGAAATGCACTTGCCGCAACCTCGCGCCACGATTGTGCGTCGTATCCGGCAGGCAGGCAATAACGAGGGTGAAAGAGGTATGATCAGCTACGCGAATGAGGTGTTTGCCGCGATCGACCACGATCACGTGCTGGAGCGGATTGCGGGCGGCAACGAAACCGAGGTCTACCGCACCGACGACCAGCGCTATGTCGTCAAGCTGAAATGCGATTTGGGCAACACGTTGCCCAGCGCACTCGCGCACGCCCGCGCCATGCGCGATGCCGCCGAGCGCTACACCGGCTGCCTTGGCCCGCGCCACACCATCCCAAGCCACTACATCGTCGCGCGCGACACCGACGGACGCATTCAGGTGCTGGTTCTTCAGGAATTTCTGGCCGGCGCACAGCCGCTGTTCGCACTTGATTACGCGTGAATGAGCAGTGAGGAGCGCGACCACATCGCCACCGAGCTGCGCGATATCGTCCGCCGCTCGCTGGAGTTCTACCGCGCCACCGGCAGCATGCCCGACCTGTACGGCCGCACCAGCTCCAGCAGCGATGAGCGCGCCCGGCAAAAGCGCCTGGCCCAGCTGCCCCGGCGCATATGGAGCTTTGTGGCGCAGCGCAACCTCTTGCGCTCGCACAACCTGATGCGCACCGCCGAAACGCCCGCGCGCGTGGTGCTGGTCGATTACGACTTTGTGCGGCGCGGCCGGCTGTACCGGCTGGTATACTTCACAGTGCGCTGGATGCTGTTCTGGCGCGACCACATGCTGATCCTGCTCATGCGCGAGAGTGGCAAAACCCCGGCTCAGTCGCGCTGATCGAGCAGTGTGCGGACATGCGCGCTCAGCACTTCAAGCCGGTAGGGCTTATGCAGCAGCAGGGTGCCTTCCGGCGCTTCTTCGACCACCTGCTGGTGCGGCAGCGAATCGCCGTAGCCCGTAACAAACAGCGCGCGGATGCCGGGGCACAGGCTCCGCATGTGCTTGAACGTGTCGCGCCCGCTGAAGTGTGGCATCACTAAGTCAAGCAGCGCAAGGTCAATCCGCGAAGGGTTAGCCTGGAAACATTCCAGCGCATCAAGCCCATCTTCGGCCTGAATCACGGTGTAGCCCAGGCGCTCGAGCATTGCCGCGACCATGCGGCGCAGCGCCGGGTCGTCTTCGGCTACCAGTATCGTCTCGGTGCCGCCACGCACCTGCACCGGCGGCGGCGCAGCCACTGGCACCTCGGGCGCAGCGGGCAACGGCAGCACAATTGTGA
>LJCR01001217.1 GCA_001399705.1 Kouleothrix aurantiaca | reverse complement strand
GTCCCCACTTTGCGGTAGGATAGCGTTACCACACACCTCACCCACCACTGCAAGGAGACACTGCTATGCTACTCGATTTTGCCGCCCCGTTCAAGCGCCTCGGCGCTTCCCTCTGGCGCCAGCCACTCTGCCCACCCCAAGCTCCCCAGCCGACCTGCCCGCTCATTCACCCCGACCTGCCCCTGCCTGCCTGGGTCGCAAACGACCCGCTGGTCCAAAAGTATCGCGCACTCATCGGCGACTTGCCTTGGAGCGAGTTCCCCGAGCGCCCGACCGACCGCCCCTGGCCCGGTCCATCACCCGACCCGCGCGCTCCCTTCGTGGCTGCCTTCCTGGTCAAACTTCACGAAGGCAAACGCTTCATGTCCGAACTGCGCCAGTTCCTCGGCGAACATCCCGCGCTGCTCTACTACCTCGGCTTTGCGCGTGTGCCTGATGTGTCCTCTCCCTATGGCTTCGATGTCGCCGCCACACTGCCCAAGCGCCGCCACCTGTCCACCGTGCTGCGAGAGCTGCCCAATCCCAGTCTGCAGTGGCTGCTGTCCGCCAGCGTCGAACTGCTCAAAGCCACGCTTCCGCCCGAGCAGCAAGCCCTGTTTGGCGACACCATCGCCGGCGACACTCAGGCGCTGCTCGCCTGGGTCCGCGAAAACAATCCCAAGCAGTATATTCAGGAAGGCCGCCTCGACAAGAACCGCCAGCCCAAGGCCGACCCCGACTGCAAGCTCGGCGTCAAGAAAGCCCGCAACACCGCCCCTGCCGACGCCGATGGTGCTGCCGACCCTCCTGCTCCCACTACCGATGCCAAGCCGGCTCGCGACATTCAGCTTGGCGTCGACATCTTTTGGGGCTACGCCTCTGGCATCGTGGTGAGCAGACTGCCCGACGGCACCGAGGTCGTGCTGGCCGAGCGTACCCGACCGTTCAACCACAGCGACGCCTCGTACTTCTTCCCGCTGATGCAGCAGGTCGAGCAGCGCCTCGGTCGTAAACCGCGCTTTGGCGCCTGGGATTGCGCCTTCGACGCGCACTACGTCTACGAGTATTTCCACCAAGCCGGCGGCTTCGCGGCCGTGCCGTTCAATCCTGGCAGAAAAGGTGGCAAGCGCCAATTTGACCCCGACGGCCGTCCGCTGTGTGCAGCTGGCCTGCCAATGCCACAGCTGCTGACCTATCTCGACCGCACCAGTGGTCTCCTTCCACACCGGCGTGAGAAGTGCGGCTGCCCGCTGCTGACACCACAGCCGAACGGCCAGCCCTGCCCGATTGATGACGCGCATTTCGCGAAGGGCGGCTGCACGACGACGCTGGCAGCCGATGTCGGCGCGCGTATTCGACACACGCTTGACCGTGAGGGCCAGGCGTACAAGTACCTCTATGCGCAGCGCACCATGGTCGAGCGGGTCAATTCGCAGGCCGAAGCGCTTGGTATGCTCCATCCCAAGCTGCGGCGTGGTCGGGCGATTGCGAACCAGAACAGCTTGACCTATGTGCTGATCAACCTGCGCGCCTTGCAGCGTATCCGAGCCGCACAGGAGGGGCGGCCGAGCACGAGAACGACGAGCCTGGCGGCATAGCTCAAGCGCAGGCCTGTGATAGTCGAGGGTGGGTGAGGGTGGCACACAGGCCGCTCACAGAGACGCCAGAACCAGGGACGACAACCGAGTACAGCCACACACCTGCTCGCACGGTTGCGAGGACGGGTCGTGAGCGCCTGCGCGCGAAACGGCCAGCCCGCACTGTACTGCGCCGAAAACGAGCCGAAAAAAAGCTGCGTGCGCTCAAGAAACCGCAGCTCAGGCGTGCACGACGAGCGTCGAGCGCCTAACGACATCTACCAAGAGGGCGTGCGCTTGCTTATGTTCAGCGCACCCCCAAATCGCTTCCCTTATGTTTCGCGCACCCCTCCTTCATAGCGGGGCAGGGTTCCTCAGGGAGGTGAATCGCATGAACGCACGCGCTGCGCCGAGTTTCAAACCCCTTCATAGCGGGGCAGGGTTCCTCAGTTCATAGCTCGACCCCAGGGTAGGCCGAGCTGATAAGCAAGTTTCAAACCCCTTCATAG
>LJCR01001216.1 GCA_001399705.1 Kouleothrix aurantiaca | reverse complement strand
GGGCAATCGGCGCCAGCGTGCCATCGGGCAGCGCGGCCAGGGTGCACACATCCAGCACGTTCGCCAGCGCGCCCTTGGTGATCAGCACGCGCTGGCCGCCATCGACGACCAGAATGCTCAAACGCTTGCGAAGAAAGTCGTAGGGGATCTCGTCGAGCTTTTGCACCTGCTGAAGGTCGAAGCTGCAGTGGGCGCGGATGGCTGCGTCGATTGGGTTGGTTAAGCCGGTTTCGTAGGCAGCGTTGAGATACGCCAGCCGCAGCACCGCCGCGCTATCGTGCCCGGCCACATCCTGCGCGGCCTGCAAGCGCACACTGCCCTCGGTCAGCGTGCCAGTCTTGTCGGAGCACAGCACGTTCATGCTGCCGAAGTTCTCGATCGACGCGAGCTGCTTGACGACGACGTGCTCGCGCGCCATGCGCTTGGCGCCCTGCGCCAGCACAATGCTGATGATTGCCGGCAGGAGCTGCGGGGTCAATCCAACCGCCAGCGCCAGCGCAAACAGGAACGAGTCAACCACTGGCCGCTGGAAGTAGACGTTGATCGCGAAGATCGCCAGCACAAGCATCAGCGTGATTTCGAGCAGCAGGTTGCCGAAGCGCCGGATGCCCTGCTCGAACTCTGTCTCGGGTGCGCGCACAGCCAGCCGCTCGGAGACCTGGCCGAACTCGGTGCCCCGGCCGGTGCGAGTGACCAGCGCAGTTGCCATGCCGCTGATCACGTGGGTGCCCAGGAACAGCGCATTGGTGCGCCGGTTGAGCGGTGTGTCGGGCGCGAGGACGCCGGCCCTTTTTTCAACCGGGAAGGTTTCGCCCGTCAATGTCGACTCGTCGACAAACAGGTCGTTCGAATCGAGGATCTGGCAGTCGCCGGGGATGAGATCGCCGGCGTTCAGCGCCACGCAATCGCCCGGAACGACATCTTCAAGCGGTATGTCGGCAGCAACGCCGTCGCGCAGCACCGTCGCTTTGGTCTGGATGGTAGCGAGCAGCCGCTGCACCGCGTCGGCCGCGCCGCGCTCCTGCCAGAAGCTGAGCAGGCCGCTGGCGATCAGAATGACCAGAATAATCGCTGCATCGGTTCGCTCGCCAAGCGCAAACGATAAGACGGCCGCGAAAAACAGCAAAAGAATAATCGGGCTCTTGAACTGTGCGATTAGGAGCACGAGCGTGTTCGTACGGCGCCGCGGCGCCAGGTGGTTGGCCCCATACTGCGCGAGGCGCCTGCGGGCATCATCGCTGGTCAGGCCGCGCGGCGTGGCGCGGAGCTGATGCAGCACTTGATCGCTCGGTATGGCCCAGAAGGGCTGTGGCTGCTCCACCATCGCAATCCTCTTTTCCATCAACCCTTTCTGAGCTTTACTATAGGCCAAGCCACCCGTCGCGTCATTCGATGGCGGGCGCGATCTGGCTCAACCAAACGATGGTTTTTTCAGCAGCGAAACGCCACATTTGGTGGAGGCGGGATACCACAAAAAGAGGAAGCGACGCCCACGCCAGCGTGCGAGAATGAGTAAACAGCAACACGAACTCTGGCGCGCATTTGGCTTCGTGCGGCCGATGCCCGGAAACGCGTAAGCGCTTTTGTTGCAGCACAGGCCGCGAAAGGAGCGCCCATCATGTACGCAAGCATCCTGGTTCCCCTCGACGGCTCACCGTTCAGCGAGCACACCTTGCCGCTTGCGCAGCGCGTTGCGCGAAGAAGTGGCGCTGTGCTCCGGCTTGTGCATGTGCACGAGGCCGCGCCCTACCAGGCACGCACAGCGCCACCGGATGCTCAGCAGCGCGAGGATGAACGCGCCTACCTCGCCGGCCTGGCCGAGCGCATGGCGGCCGGCTGGCAGGGCCAGGTTGAAACTGCGCTGCTCGATGGGCCGGTCGCCGAGGCGATTGCCGCGCAGGCCGGGCAGATCGTTGCCGACGGCGTGGCGCAGGGCGCGTTTCACGTGGCCGACCCGGCAGCGGCGGGGCGGGCCGTGGTGGTCGCCACCAGCCGCTTCCACAACCCCGCCCACGCCGCCGAGTGGCGCAACCCCGCGATCGACACCGCGCTGGAAGAGGTGTGGT
>LJCR01001215.1 GCA_001399705.1 Kouleothrix aurantiaca | reverse complement strand
GGTCGAGCCCATAGATCTGGTGCATTTCGGCAATGGCGTTGTCGAAATCGCGCATCTGCAAGAGCACGCGCACGATCTGCTTCTTTTCGTTGATCGCGTCGGCGGTGCGGCCGGCCAGCGTGTACATGAACGAAAGCCACTGGCGCGCCTCGATGTCGTTTGGCGCGATCTGGACGATTTTGTCGTACAGGGCGCGGGCTTTGTCCTGCTGCCCAAGCGTCCAGTGCACCTCGGCGGCCTGCTGCAGGCTGGCAACAGCGTCTTTCAGCTGGCCGGCTTTGCGCTGCAGGTCGGCTGAGCGGATCAGCCCGTCGACACCTTTGTCGAGGTAGCCGCGCCGGATTTGCAGCTTGGCGAGCCGGCTGACAATCGGGATGTTGTTGGGTGCGAGCTGTTCGCCATACTCCAGCGTTTCAATCGAACGGTCGAGATCCTGGCGATTCTCGTAGTGCGTTGCCAGCTCGTCGAGCTGTGCCAGCGCCTCGTTCAGCTTGCCTTGCTGGAAGTAGACATCGGCCAGCTTGGTATAGATTGCGCGGTCGTAGGGCAGGTGCCTCTTGGCCGCCTGGAGTGCGTGCTCCGCGCCGGGCATATTCCCCGATGCTGCGTAGGCTTCGGCCATGCGGCGCACCAGGTCGCCTTGCGAGAGCGGCGACGAGAAGGGGTAGCGCGCGGCTGGCTCGGGCAGCGCTGCGCGGTCGGCCACGGCCTGCCCTTTCTGAAGCTGCTCCAGCGCCTCGTCGGCCTGGCCCATGGCGATATGGCTGTCGGCCATCATCTGGTGTACCAGCACCAGCGGCAGCAGCGGGTCGGCGTCGTCGTTCAGCAGCGCCTCGGCCTGCTCGAATTCCAGCAAAGCCGAAGGGTGTTGCCCGGCCTGCTGCTGAATAATGCCCAGAATATAGTGCAGCAGCGGGTCGTCGGAAACCATCAGCGCCGAGCGATACTCGGCCTGCACGGCGGAAACCAGCTGCGGCTGGCGTTTGAGCTGCTCAAGCAGCGTTGCCAGCGATTGCCAGATCGGCGCGGCCTGGTCGTGCATCAGCGCCAGCGTCATGTTGACGCGGGAAATGCCCAGCGCGTCGTCCTTGTTCTGGTCGAGCGCGCGGCCGAACTCGCTCAGCGCGGCCTCGTAGCGCTCGAGCTTGAGCAGGGCCTCGCCGTACTGCGCGCGCAGGGTTGCATTGTTTGGCGCAAGCTGCACGCCGCGGCGGTATTCTTCCAGCGCTTTGTTGGTCTGCCCCATGCGGAAATAGGTTGAGGCGACCAGCGCGATCTGTTCGGCAGCTTCCTCGTTGCGCCCGTCGTTCTTCAGCAGGTCGGCCAGGCGCGAGCGCGCGCTGATCGTGTCGGGCGAAAGATTGATCAGGCGCCGGTACACGTCGATCGCGCGCGACGGCTCGTTGCGCACCAGAAAGGTATCGATCAGAAGCTGATATTTCGTCAGCGCTTCGTCGGGGCGGCCTTCGCGCTCATAGATCTCGCCCATGCGCAGGTGAATGGGCAGGTAATCGGGGTTGAGGTGAATCACTTCCATGCAGGCGTCAACCGCGCTCAGCATCAGGCGCTGCTCGATATATTTCTCGCTGGCGATCACGTAGCGCTCGCACAGCTCGTCGAGGCCAGTGGTATCGAGCGGGGTGAGCGGCTCGAATGCTGGGCGCTCGGCGCTGGGCAGCGCGTCGAGCTCGTCGAGCGGGTCGATCGAGGTGGCCTGCTCGGGCGAGGCGGTGACGGCAAAAATGTCGATGCTGCTCGATTCGGCCTGGCGCTCGGGGCGCAGGAAGTCGGTGATCGGCCGGATTTTGCCCCATGTCTCGGGCATGGGCGCTTCGGGCTGCGTGGGCGCTTCCGGCGGCGGTTCGGGCATGGTCAGCGCGCCGGTGCCGAGCGTGCGCAGCTTGGCGAACATATTGCGCTCGGTCAGCTCTTTGGCGCGCTGGCGGAATTCCTCTGCGCGCTCTTTGCCCCAGCGCTTGCTGTTGAGGAAGTTCGCCAGCGTCGAGTAGAGCGAGGCCGCGCGCGCAATGTCGCCGAGCTGCGAGTAGATCTGCGACGTGCTCTCG
>LJCR01001214.1 GCA_001399705.1 Kouleothrix aurantiaca | reverse complement strand
CTCGCGGATCAGCGCGAGCGGCGACGCATCGGGCAGCTGGTGGAGTGGGGCAAGGGCGGCGGGGATGGGCGGGCGCACAGTTCGGCAGCGGTACTGGAACTTGGCGAGCAGGCTGCTTTTGCCCATGCCGCCGCCAGCGCGAATCGCCAGCAGGCGCGCGTCATCGCGCAGGGCTAATAGCTCTTCAAACAGCTCCTGCTCGAACTCACGGTCGATAAACTTGTCGGGGTTGATGTGCGGCTTGATCATAGCGTGTGGTGCTGTTCTCAAAAGCGGCGAATAGCAGCGGCGGCGAATTTATTCTTCGGGCTTATCGGGTGGAGGCGGCGCGGGTGGAGTGCGCGCGCCGACCTGCACGCCGGTGATGCTGATGCCCTGCGCGCCAGCGAAATTCGCGCCCGGCAGGTTGATGATCGACGCGATCTCGGCCTGGCTGATCTGCGGGGCCGGCGCTGGCGCGGGTGGCGCTGCTGCGGCTGGCTCCGCGCCGGGCGGCCCTTCCACCGGTACGCCGCGCGCCCGTAACTCGGCGGTGAGGCGCGCAATTTCGGCGCGGGCTTCGTCGCGCTCAAGAATTTTGTCGGCCGGGGCGTGCGCGCTGCCAAACTGCGCGATCTGGGTGTGCAGCACAGCCAGCCGGCGCTGGTACGCGGCCAGCTCAGCCTGCAATGCGCGAATTGCATCGTCGCTCATGGCGTTCTCGCTGGTGGAGCGCCGCATGGTGGGCGGCACAGGATGTTGGGCGTTGCCTTGAGTATACCACAGCGGGCGCGGGTGGCGGGTAATGGATTCGGGCCGGCACGCAGCTCGGCGCGGGTACTTATGCTTCGGCACGGGTGCAATGAAGCTCGGCACAAGTGTATTATGCTTCGGCTCCAGTGTTTATGCTTGAGCGCGTGCGCAATCAAGCTCGTGGGGGATGTGCTGAAGCTTGCGAGGCCGATACATACGTCGGCCCGGACGCATGAAGTGCGACATGGGTGCTTATGTTTCGGCACGGGTGCTTATGCTGCGGCACAGATGTAATGAAGCTCGGCGTGAGTGCTTATGCTGCGGCGCGGGTGCTACGAAGCTCGGCAACATTCGCTGAAGCAACGCAGTTCGGGCGGAACGTCGCCATCTTCCCCCGCCTATTCGTCTGCCCCGCCGCGCCGCCCGGGCTGCCGCCACTGGTTCGCGCGCAGGTTTTCTGCCGCCTGGCGCGCAGTCTCGTCGATGCGCTTGGCGCGTGTTGGCGTGGTTTTCGCCGCCGCGATCCACTCCAGAATAGCGCGCTTCGCCGAGCGCGGGAAAGCCTCGAAGTTAGCTCGCGCCGCGCCGTTTGCATCCAAGGCTGCCGCCAGGTCGGGCGGGATCTCCAGCGCCTCCACTGCGTCGAGCGCGGCCCACGAGCCGTCCCGCTGTGCGGCGTCGATCTTGGCCTGGCCGGCCGGCGCGATCAACCCAGCCGCCTGCAGGCGCGCCACGCGCTCTTTGTTGACGCGCGACCAGCCAGTGCCGGGCTTGCGCGGTGCGAACTACAGCATTGAGCGCTCGGCGTCGATGGTATTCGCCTTGCTGTCGATCCAGCCAAAGCAGAGTGCTTCTTCCACAGCCTCGTCGTAGCTGAAGCGTGGCTTGCCGGTGGCCTGCTTGTAGCTGATCAGCCAGACACCAAGCGGCCGCGTGTGGTATTCTTCGAGCCACGCGCGCCACGCGGCGCGGCTGAGCGGGTGTATTGAATTGTCGGGCGGCTCGGGCATAATAAAGCGCTGTTTCTACTTGTAGCGGCTAGCCCTGGGGGATTAGCGGCGATTGTAGCATAAAGGATACGACAATGCCACACGTTATCTTTATCCACGGCCAGGATAGCAGCAGCCGAACCTACAAAGCGTCGCTGCTGCGCGCGGCACGCCCGGATGCGCTGGTCCCCGATTTCACCGGCGCGCTGGACGAGCGCATGGCCCAGCTGGAGCCGCTGCTGGCCGGCGCGAACGACTGGGTGCTGATCGGGTCGAGCATGGGCGGGCTGATGGCGGCCCTGTGGGCGCGCGCAAACCCGGCGCGCGTGCACCGGCTGGTGCTGCT
>LJCR01001212.1 GCA_001399705.1 Kouleothrix aurantiaca | reverse complement strand
GACACGGTTGTGAACAGCGGCTGCGCGCCCGCATTGGCGCGCGCTGCGCTGTGGGTCATGGCCGCGTTTGTCGGCTACGGCCTGTTCGACATCATCAACAGCATGGCGATTCGCGTGCTGGCGCAGCGCGTCGAGCGCGACGCCCGCGATGAGCTGTACCTCAGCCTGCTCAGCAAAAGCCAGACCTTCCATGGCCGCCAGCGCGTTGGCGACCTGATGGCGCGCGTCACCAACGACGTGCAGCAGGTCAACCAGTTCATCAGCCCCGCGCTCGGCATGACCACCGAGTCGGCGCTGACGCTGATTGTGCCGCTGGTGACGATTGCGATCCTGAAATTCGACCTGCTGCTGGTGCCGGTGATATTCCTGATCGCGCTGACGCTGGCGCTGCGCGGCTACAATAACCAGCTGCGCCCGGTGGCCGGGCAATTGCGCGAGCGCTTTGGCACGCTCAACGCTGGTCTGGCCGAAACGATCACCGGCATTGAAGTGGTGAAGGGCTTTGCGCAAGAGCGCGCCGAGAACGAGCGCTTTCAGCAGAACGCCCGCGCCTACCGCGACGCGTTTGTGCGCGAAGGTGAAGTGACCGCGCGCTACCTGCCGCTGCTGCTCTACGGCATCACCGTCGGTCTGGCGTTTGGGCACGCGCTGCTCCTGTTCCGCAGCGGGCAGCTTTCCGTTGGTCAGGTGATTACGTACATGGCGCTGGTTGGCACGCTGCGCTCGCCGATTATGTTCCTGCTGATGACATCCTCGGTGGTGCAGCAGAGCCTCGCCAGCGCACGCCGCATCCTGGCGATGATTCTGACCGAAACCGAGCTGGACGAAAATGCTGGCGGCGTGGCGCAGCCGATTGTGGGCGAGCTTGTTTTTGACGATGTGAGCTTCGGGTACGACGACGACCGACCATCGACCTCGGACCACCTGCCGGATGAAAAAGTGGCGGAAAATGGCGCGTCGTCGGCTGTCAGTCGGCCGTCGTCGGCGTTGCAGCACATCAGCTTCACTGCGCACCCCGGCCAGACAATTGCGATTGTGGGGCAGACCGGCGCGGGAAAAACCACGCTGACGCGTTTGATCAACCGCACCTTCGACGCCAGCGCGGGCCGCGTGCTGATCGATGACATTGACGTGCGCGAATGGAGCATGGACAGCCTGCGCGCGCAGATCGCGACGATTGAACAGGATATTTTCCTGTTTTCGCGCACGATTGCCGAGAATATCGCGTTTGGCGCGCGCGAGGCGGTGACGCAAGAGCAGATCGAGGCGGCCGCCCGCGAGGCGCAGGCGCACGAGTTCATTATGGGCTTCCCCGACGGCTACGCAACCGTGATTGGCGAGCGCGGCGTGATGCTTTCGGGCGGGCAGCGCCAGCGCATCGCCATCGCGCGGGCGTTTCTGAGCAACCCGCGCATTCTGGTGCTCGACGACAGCACCAGCGCGATCGATAGCAACACCGAGGACCAGATCCAGCGCGCGATGCGGCGCATTCTCCAGGGCCGCACCACGCTGCTGATCACGCACCGGCTGGCGCAAATTCGCAGCGCCGACCATATTCTGCTGCTGAAAAACGGTCGCCTGATCGCGCAAGGCACGCACGACGAACTGCTGGCGAGCAGCCGCGCCTACCGGCAAATCTTCGCGCCGGACGAGATTGGAGAGCGGGTGACGGGGTGACAAGATGAAGAGGTGACGGGGTGAAAGAGTGAGCGACAGTAGGCAATAAGCAGTAGGCAGTGAGCGTGATTTGGAACCTGCCAACCTTCAAACCAGTAACCTGAAACTCTTTGCGCTCTTTGCGGTTGATTTTGCCAGTCGTCGCAACCTGCAACATTCAAACCTGTAAACCTGTAACTCAAATGTGTCTCCGTGGTTTTGGTTCTCGGTTCTTCTACTAGAAAGCAAGCGATATGGGCATCACCGGCGGCCTCAACGCCGAAGAATACGACCGCAGCTACAGCGACGCGCAGCTGGTGCGCCGCATCGCCGCCTACTTCCGCCCGCACCGCGGCAAAGTGCTGCTCGTTTCGGGCATGGTCGTGCTAATGTCGCTGGCCTCGACGATCAC
>LJCR01001213.1 GCA_001399705.1 Kouleothrix aurantiaca | reverse complement strand
GCAAGGTTCTGATGTTGAAAAACGATGCGCTGGCTGGATGCGCAGATTATAGATCGACATGCCCGCCACCAGTGCAACGCGCCCGCGCTTATTTTTGCGGAATATTTGGCACCACCGGCCAGCCCTGCGCATCCCACTGCAAATCGCGAATCTGGAGCTTGGGCAAGCCGAAATTCTGGATGTCGTAGGTGTGGTAGATCATGCGGTAGGTGTCGGCGCTGTCTTCGTGGCGCACGGTTTGCCCGCCCGGGCCGCGCAGCAGCGCGTAGTTGCCCAGAATCTTGGTGCCGCCGCCGCCCAGCATCTGCGTGCCCTCTTTGTCAACGTATGGCCCGGTGATCTTTTCTGCCCGCCCAACGCGAATGTTGTAGTTGCTGGCCGCGCCCCGGCAGCAGAAATCGAACGACACAAACAGGTAGTAATAGCCCTTGCGCTCGACAATCGAGGGCGCTTCGACGGCGCCGCCGCCACGCGACGCCAGCGAGTAGAGCTGCGTGTCGGCTTTGTCGAGCATGCCGGTGGCCGCGTCGATTTTCCGCAGCTTGATACCGCTCCAGTACGAGCCAAACACCAGCCACATTCCGCCGTCGGCGTCGCTCACCAGGCTGGGGTCAATCGCGTTCCAGTCGTTGCTGCTGATCGAGCGCAGCACCATGCCATGATCGACCCACTTGTAGTCGGGGCTGGCGGGGTCGAGCGTGGTGTTGGTGGCCAGGCCGATCACGGAGTTGTTCGAGCCAAAGGTCGAGCCGACGTAGTAGAGGTAGAAGGTGCCGTTGACGAGCGCGATGTCGGGCGCCCACAGGTTGGGCGGCCAGCCGCCCAGCTCGCGCGCGACCCACTCGGGGGTGCGCTCGAACACGGTGCCGACCAGCTCCCACTCGGCCATGTCTTTCGAGCGGCGGATCTGGATGCTGCCGCCGCCGATGCCCTTTTCGTCGCCGGTAGAAAACACATAATAGGCGTCACCCGCGTGGATCAGACAGGGATCATGCGCGCGGGTGTCGCCACGCACGTCGGCCGGGGCGGGAACGGCGGTGGGGCCGCTGCCGCCCGGCAGACCTGCTACGCTGGCGCACGCGGCCAGCCCGAATGTGAGCAGGGTTATGAAGATGGCTTGGCGCGGTTGCACGCGCTACCCCTTGCTGTTGTAGCCAGCCGTCGCCACCACCGTGAACGAGAGCGGCGGCAGGGTCAGGCTGATTTTGCCATTGTCCACCGGCATGGTCGCCAGCTCCTTGGTGACGATTGTGTCGGGCTGCTCGAAAGTGTTCACCGCCTTGATGTCAGTGCCGGCGAGCTGGTACACGCCCGTGACGCTGCCGGGGGCCGCGCCGGTCCACGCTACGTCGGTGGTGATCGATTCGGTCTGGCTGCGGTTGACGATAAAGACCGCGCCGCTATCCTTGTCGGCGTCGTAGCTGGCCGAAACGTCGAGCAGCGACATTGCGCCAAACTGCGGCGTGTCGTACTCGGGCGCGCTGGTGAGCGGCTGAAGCGCGACGCCCGAGGCGTGCTGGCCGAACAGCACAAACGGGTAGTAGGTGGTCTGCTTCAGCAAGCCGTCGCGCGTGGTCGTCAGCGGCGAGATCGTGTTGACGATCTGGGCGAGGCAGGCGATCTCAAGAATGTCGCAGCGCCGCAGGAACACGCTCATCCACTGCGCAACCACCAGCGCGTCTTCGAGGTTGTACACTTCCTCGCTCAGCGGCGGCGCGACCTGCCAGTTGCCGCGGCCCGAGCGGTCTTTGTACCAGACATTCCACTCATCCCACGAAAGCTTGACATCGTGGTTCGAGCGCAGCTTGGCCTTCACATAGCGCAGCAGGCCGCCCAGCGTGTCGAGGTGCGATTCGAACTGCGCGGCCTGGGCGAGGTAGCTGGCCGTGTCGTCCGTGTCGTTGATGGCGTAGTAGTGCAGCGCGAGGTAGTCGACCTGATTCCAGCAGTGTTCGAGCACCACGCGATCCCACTCGGGGTAGGTCGGCATGGTGGTGTTGGAAGAACCGCACAGCACCAGCTTCAGGCTGGGGTCCTGCCAGCGCATCATCTTGGCGGCTTCGCGGGC
>LJCR01001211.1 GCA_001399705.1 Kouleothrix aurantiaca | reverse complement strand
GTGTATGCGCGCTCGCTGCCGGCCTACGAGGTTGGCGGCGACTTCTATTCCTACCTGGCGATGTCGGAGGGGCGCGCGGCGATTGCGATTGGCGATATTTCTGGCAAGGGCGTGGGCGCCGCGCTGCTGATGGCGCTGACGTCCAGCGCGGTTGAGTCGCAGGGCCGCCAGATCGAGCATCCCGCCCAGGTTCTCACTGCGCTGAACAACCTGCTGGCGCCACGCTTGCGCGCCAACCACATGAACGCGGCACTGCTGTTCGCGGTGATCGACCCGCGCGAGCAAACCCTGCGCGTCGCTAACGCTGGCATGATCGCCCCGGCACTAGTGACAAAACAGGGCAGCCAGTTCATCGACGTTGGTGGCCTGCCGCTTGGCTCGTTTGCCGGCGCGACGTACCAGGAACAAACTGTGCGCTTCACCCCCGGCGACATGATGCTGCTGCTGAGCGACGGCGTCGTCGAGGCGCACGACTCCAACAACGAGCTTTTCGGCTTCGAGCGGCTCGAAAGCCTGCTCAACGAATCACAGCCATTTGATGTGCGTGACCTGGTTGAACTTGTGCTCGACCGGGTGCAGACCCATATGGGAGATATGGAACAGCACGACGATATCACTATCGTCGCGGTGCGGCCGGCAGTTGCTCCGGATGAGACCGGTGTAGAAGAGGATCAGGCAATTTCGTATGCAACTATTTGATACCCTGCGCGGCGAGAAGGCTCAGCTCGAAGTGCCAAGCGACCGGCCGATCACACTGTATGTGTGTGGCGTCACACCCTATGATACAACGCACGTTGGCCACGCACACACCTTTTTGATTTTTGATTTGCTCATCCGCTACCTGAACTACCGTGGCGCCGAAGTTCGCTACTGCCAGAATGTCACCGATGTCGATACGCCCTTGTTCGAGCGCGCCGCGCGCGACAACGTGCCCTGGGACGAGCTGGCCCGCCGCGAGACGGCGCAGTTCGTCAAGGATTGCGCCGACCTGAATATGATCGCGCCGACCTATTACCCCAAGGCGTCGGAAGAAATCCCGCTGATGCTCACGATCGTCGAGCGCCTGATCGAGCAGGGCCACGCCTACGAGCGCAACGGCAGCGTCTACTTCAGCATCAAAACCGACCCCGACTATGGCGCGATGACGCGGCTCGGCTACGCCGACATGCTGGCAATCGCCAATGAACGCGGCAACGACCCGAACGACCCGAACAAGGTCGACCCGCTCGACTTCGTGCTGTGGCAAGCCGCCGCGCCCGGTGAGCCGACCTGGGAAAGCCCGTGGGGGCCGGGCCGGCCCGGCTGGCACATCGAGTGCACCACTATGTCGACACGCTACCTGGGCGAGCAGATCGACATCCACGGCGGCGGACGCGACCTGATCTTCCCGCACCACCCATCCGAGATCGCGCAGACCGAAGCCTACAGCGGCAAAAAGCCATTTGTGCGCTTCTGGATGCACGGCGGCATGGCGTTCCTCGGCGGCGAGAAAATGAGCAAATCGCTCGGCAACATGGTGTTCATCCGCGAGGCGCTGAACGAGCACAGCGCCGACGCCATCCGCTGGTACCTGCTTTCCTTCCCCTATCGCGACGATTTTCACTACGAGCGCGATGGTGTGCTCGCCGCCGAAGCGCAGGTCGAGCGCATGTATAGCGCCCTGGCTGCGGTTGGTGGCGGCGCGCCGGCCAGCACCGATGGCTCTGCCGAGCAAAACGCCTTCTTCGCCGCGCTCGACGACGACCTGCACTCGCCCGCCGCGCTGGCACAGATCGACACGCTGGCGCAGCGTATTTTGGGCGATGCCGCGGCTGATCGCGACGTTGCCGCAGCACAAAACGCCTTGCGCACAATCGCGCAGGTGTTTGGGTTTAAAGAAGCATAGCGGCGTTTGCTGCGCTGCCTCCTGCCGGCGCGCTGGCGTCAATCGAAGGCTGGCCGCTGATCCACAAATAACCAGCGAAACGGGCTACTGGCACAATCACTGCCGGTAGCCCTTTGGTGTTTTGTGCTACAATTGGCCATACGACCCCCGCGCATACATCATGCTCGAAAGGCCACACTTATGGCA
>LJCR01001210.1 GCA_001399705.1 Kouleothrix aurantiaca | reverse complement strand
GGTGGCCGCCGCCGCCATCCCAAACGGGCGCGGCCCGCTCGGACTGCGCGTGATGGCCGCCGGCAAGGACTATTTCACCGACAAAGCGCCCTTCACCAGCCTCGACCAGCTTGCGGCGGCGCGCGCGGCCGTGGCCGCCACCGGGCGCAAATACATGGTCTACTACAGCGAGCGCCTGCATGTCGAAAGCGCGGTCCACGCCGGCGATCTGGTGCGGGCGGGCGCGATTGGGCGCGTGATTCAGGTGCTGGGGCTGGGGCCGCACCGCCTGAGCGCGGCCAGCCGCCCGCCGTGGTTTTTCGCCCGCGCGCAGTATGGCGGCATTCTGTGCGACATCGGCAGCCATCAGATCGAGCAGTTTCTGTTCTACACTGGCGCTGCCGATGCGACCGTGCGCCTGGCGGCGGTGGCGAACTACAACCACCCGCAGTTTCCTGAGCTGGAAGATTTTGGCGAGGCCAGCCTGCAAGCCGATACTGGCGCGTCGGGCTATTTCCGTGTGGACTGGTTCACGCCCGACGGCCTGGGCACCTGGGGCGATGGCCGCACAGTCATTCTTGGCACCGAGGGCTACATCGAGCTGCGCAAGTACATCGACGTGGCGCGCAACCGCGCCGGCGACCAGCTCTACCTTGTCGATGGGCGCGGCGAGCAGCACATGGAGCTGGCGGGCAAGGTCGGCTTTCCCTTCTTCGGCCAGCTCATCCGCGATTGCCTGGAGCGCACCGAGCACGCCATGACGCAGGAGCACGCCTTCAAGGCCGCCGAGCTGTGCCTGCGCGCGCAGGAGCTGGCGTGGCAGGCGGAGCAAGGCTGAACTCGAAAGCCGGCAACTTTCAAATGTTGCCACGAAGACTCGAAGACTCCAAGCTCTTATAATGAAAGCCCTTCGTGTCTTTGTGCCTTCGTGGCAATCGTTCCTAACAGCTTATTTGTGGCATAGCTATTTTCGCGAGGTATACGCGATGACGGAAACCTTGAGCGAAGCGGATCTAATCGCCGCGCTGGCGGCCTGGGAGCTGGCCGCGCCGCTGCGGATCACACCGATGGAGGGCGGCTTCACCGGGCATGTCTGGCTGATCGAGACGTCCGCCGAGCGCCTGGTGGCGAAGTATAGCTACACCCTGCGGGCCGATTTCGACGGCGGGTTGCGCGCGGCGGCGGCCCTGGTGCGTGCTGGTATGCCCAGCAGCGCGCCACTCCTCGCCCGCGACGGTGCGACGAGTGTGATGGTGCCCGGCCCGCATGGGCGCGGCGAGCCGCTGGCGCTGCTCCAGTTTGTGCCGGGCGAGCCGCTCGACTGGGGTTCGCCCGACGCGCCCGCGCTGGTTGGCGAGCAGCTTGGGCGCGTGCATCGCATCTGGCACGCCGCGCCCGAGCTGGCAGGCACGCCCGATCAGATTTTCGCGTTTGTGGGAGAGCGCCGGCCCGAGGTCGCCGCGCAGCCCGGCCTGCAAGAATTGCTCGACCAGACGCTGGCGAATGTGCGCGCCTTCGAGGCGGCTACGCCAGTCACGTATGGCGTGACAGTTGGCGATTTCATGGAGTTTCTGCGCGACCCGGCCACCGGCGCGGTGGGCCTGATCGACACTGGCACAGTCGGCTGGGGGCCGCTCTTGTTCGACGTGGCGATTGCGCGGCACCAGTTCGGCCGCGACGGCAGCGGCGGCGTGCAGGACGAGCCGTTTCTGCGCGCCTATGCCGCTGCCGCGCCGATTGACCCCGACGAGCTGGCCGGCCTGCGTCACTACGAAGCGCTGCACTGGGCGCAGCTCACCAAATATTTTGCGTGGCGGGTGGCGCACAACCAAACCATGGGCGACCGCACGCCTGGCGCGAACGAGCGCAGCCTGCGCGAGCTCCGCGCCGCGCTGGAGGCGCTGCTCTAGCAGCTGACCGAAGACGATTGACCAATGACGAAAGAACCAAGAACCGAGAACCAATGACGAAAGACCTGAGAACCGAGAACTGCGTCCTGAGTAACGGCGCAGCCGTGTATCGAAGGGCGAGAACTGAGAACAAACAGTTGGCAGTGCACTGCGAACCTCGAACCTGCACACCCACAGCTTGCGCC
>LJCR01000121.1 GCA_001399705.1 Kouleothrix aurantiaca | reverse complement strand
ATTATGAGCAAGCCCAACCAAGTAGCTGGGGCTTAACCCAAGGTCGTTGCCACCACGGAACAACTGTCCATACAGGATACGCCGCACGGCGATTGCAAGCATAGAGACTTGCTTCTACATTTGTAACTGGATAGGTGCCCTTACCCATATATCCTTCCCCACACCACCACGCTACTACAGTCAAGGAGGGCGTCCACCTGTCGAAGCCGGGGTCATTCCACCGAATTTGGGTTGGCGTGTATCCAGCCCCATAGACACCTTTGCAAGCAGCATACGTTTGCGAGTGCTGGATCCAATTTGGTGCAGCATACGTCGGATATGCAAAGAGTACCAACGTAAGTGCGAACACGGCAACGAGGGCAAACAGAACTGAGGTGCGCGAACGGCGGGTATTAGTTACACTCATTCCTCTTCCTTATCGCTCAGTAATTTCGGTGTTCCTACTCTATCATGGTTTCACAGAAATTCAAGAGGGAAGTATAACCCTTTCGCTAAAGTTTTCCATTCTATTATTTTGAAATTCACCCAACCTAAGGCTTCGGAGCGGACAAGTATTGATGACTTTGGCCCAACGGGTTGCGCTTTAGCGGCGCCGCACCGATTGATGGTTGCCACATTGTAGCAGATGCTGGCACTGAAAAAAGCACGATCTCGCTCGAAGCGAAGCGGCGTCCGCTGCAAGCGCGTGTTAGCCGGCCTTGGGGTTACGCTACTTGTTGCCTATTTGCCTTTGCTTACATCAAGCAATCGGTTGACTTCGTAATATGATGCGAATGTCCTGTCAACATCTGGAAATTCTATGACATAAACGCCAAGATCATTCTTGAGCGCCACCTCAACCTCATTTGCCTGATCCAATAGCTGCTTTCGTTCTTGTGGATCTGCATACTTCTTCTGGAAATCTTCAATCGGCATCTTTACTAAACGTGCGAGTGTCATGAGAAACTTGACATGAGTGAAGACAGTACGCCCGCTCATAAATATCGCATTTGCCGAATCCCATTCGAGTATATGCTTAAAAAGCTCGTCAATATGATGTTTTTCGAGTGTATCGTAACGTATAATTTTATCAAAATCACTGGTCAGTTTGTATAAGGCAGGATAAACTTCAAGGCGTTTTTCGAGAAGTTTATCAGTATACGTCTGTTGAAATTCGGTACGGGTTTTTCGGAGTTCTATGGTTGCTTGGCGTAGGCTTACAAAGATCGAAGCAATTATCGATACAACCACTCCACCAAGGGCTATAAAAGCAGTAATGACTTCAGTAGACATAGAAGCTCTCCAGGTACTATCGAGAGATATTGTGGCGAAGACTTTGTGATGACTTCTTTTTAGAGATACGAAAAGCGTGATGAAAGGTTTCAGCAGCAGACAGGGGGATATCAAGGGTATTTCTGCTGAAGAATTACATTCTGACTTAGCGCTTTCAGAAGCCGGCTAACGAGTTGCGCATCAGCCGCCGCGAGCGCGCAGGATCAGGATCACATTCCAAAATCGCTAGAATCTCGCGCGCGAAGCGGTCGGCTGCATGCGCGGGTTAGCCCGCTGTGCTGATGCGTTCGTGTGCGTATCCTCGTGCGACTTATATCTGACAGTGTCGCTTTTCCCATAAGCCATTCTCGTCAGCAGGACATACGAGCGCGCCTTTAGCTTCACTGTTGCCGCTCGGAAAGGACCGCTTGCAGTCCGGCTTGAAAGAACGGTGCTGGCGCCGCACAATGCGTACAGTTCTCAAAGACGTGTGTGGTTAACGAGAATCCTTCGTATTTTCTGCTTTGCAGGCGCGCTGCAAATTTGTAGTACTCAGACACCATTGGCCATTCGACCTCTTCTTCTTCTCCTCCAACTCCAAAATACAGGTTGACCGCCAGGTCTGTATGAGCTGCAGCATACTCCGCTTCATAGGTAAACGTGACTCTATTTCCGAAGGTCAGTGGTGGACTTCCAGCAATATAACTCTTGAAAAGGTCTGGCTGATGAAACAACGCGTGCAGCACGAATAGCCCTCCATATGAAAAGCCGGCAAGCACTCTACTCGTTGGGTCGGCGCGATACTCTCGTTCAATCATTGGGATGAGGTCTGTCTTGATAAATGATAGAAAGGCGGGTGCACCACCGGTCTGTGGCCCATGCGATAGATCGGCAATGGGTGTGAGATCTCTTGCACGTAAGTTGTCCCATTGCGTCAAGGCTTCGTCGAGCGGATCATTCACTGGATAGCCGATGCCGACGATAATTGTTTCGGGAAACTGCCCACAAAGGTTCATGAGACGTGTGATGTCGGTGATCATGCCAAAAAGGACGATGGCGTCGGTGACGTAGATTGTTGGGTAGGATCGCTCTGGCTGTGATGCATACGAGCGAGGAAGCGCGATAGAGATACGATAGTCTTGCGGAATAGCGGGTGCGGTGAGTATACGGACCTCCGTGGAAGAAGGTGCTGCAAGACCATCAATCGACGCCATTCCTGCCTCCTTGGGAGTAGAGATTTTTAACACTGACGCAACGTGATTATATCAGCAATACTTCGAACCACACGAATAGAGCGGGCTAACGGGTTGCGCTTTAGCGGCGCCGCCATTGATTGATGGCAATCACATTGCAGCAGAAACTGGCGCTGAAAAACGCCCGATCTCGCTCGACGCGAAGCGGCGTCCGCTGCAAGCGCGTGTTGGGCTGCAGTTGCCTTGTATTATGTTCCAGTTAGCCGCGTAACAATGGGTGCAAACTCGTCAATCTTATCTTCGAAAATCACCACATAGGAGATCCCATAGCGTTCTCTGCGCTGCTGGAGATCTGCAACTATTTCGTCAACACTGCCAATCAGCATGTGCGGCGATTCTCGCACTTGGCTCGTCGTGAAACCCGCCTCAGGCCATCCTTCCACCATTTGTTGAGCCGCCCCAGCTCGATCCTCGGTGACTGCAACATGGACGCACAGAATGCTCAGTTCAAGCTGCTCCCAGCGTTCACCGGCGGCTTGCTGGATCCAGGCAACTTTTTGTGCCGTTGGTTCTGCTAAAATCGAGCTTGGGTCGAACCCCCCATCTGCAGTGGTTCGTATATTCAGGCCGACAATATCAGCTTCGCGCGCAGCGAGAGCAAGAATGCGAGGACTGGCACCGCCAATGAGCAGTGGAGGATGTGGCTGCTGCAATGGCTTGAGCGCAAGCGAAAAGTCACGCACTGTATAGTGTTTGCCGGTAAACGAGAATGGGGCAACTGTAAAGATGCCTTTGATGATCTGCACCGCCTCTTCCAATCGCCCAACACGAATGCCGGGGGAATCAAGCTTGATTCCACTCTGATCGTAGTCTGGTCGATAAAAGCCAGTGCCGAGGCCAAGCACTACACGACCGTTCGAGAGCGCGTCAATCGCTGCAACTTCGCGACCAAGGAGGAGTGGATGATGAAAATCGTTTGCGAAGACATAACTACCGATACGCAGAGTTGTAGTAGCGCCAGCGGCGGCGACCATACCAGCGATTGGCGGGAACGTGAGCACGTGTTCAGCGACAAAAAAGGTATCGTAGCCCAGAGATTCGACTTTCTGGGCTTTTGCGATCCACTCATCCGCAGTCTCCACATCCGCAACGAGCACACCGAAGCGAAAAGGATGGTATGCCATACAGCACTTTCTTGTCGTACCTTCGTACAGGAAGACGACAATAAAAAATCACCAAGGGATGAATACAAGAGAGAGGTACAGTATACAGGAGGCGAGAGCACAAGTAAACAAGCAGTTGTCAACAGCAAACAGTGATGCTGCAGCCCAACGGGTTGCGCTTTAGCGGCGCCGCCGCAGATTGATGGCAAGGACATTGTAGCAGAAACTGGCGCTGAAAAACGCACGATCTCGCTCGACGCGGAGCGGCGTCCGCTGCAAGCGCGTGTTGGGCGGCGATTCTTATAGTGGGCTTTCCTCAGTAATGTACTCTTTTTCTCCCAAATGACTACCACACCTTTTGCACGTTTGCCGTTCAGGTATGTTTCTCAACCCACAGGTTTGGCACACTCGAACTGTCCCGGTGAGTGTGCTGGAATATGGTGCCAAATCGCCGATCCATCGAATCAGTATATTGAGCGAAAGCGCAATACCGTAAAGATCATTGTGGTCTGCATTCTGCGGGCCAATTGTTCGGTTGAGGAATACATAATAGCAAGCACTCCCCATATAGAGAAGTGTCGAGCTCACTGCGATTGTAGCTGCAATCTTTCGACGTGTAGTGAATGCAGTTGACTGCAGCAATTGTAGGCTGACATCCCCGAAAATGGTTGCCCATAGCAGCAGAATGACAACCGTGTTGGTAAAGATATCTTGTTGACCATCGAGAGAATCAAGAACGGCAAGCAGGGTGAGCACGCCGGCGATTGCGATAACACATCTTCGTGCGCGGCTGAGATTGGGGAGAAATAGAGCGCCACTAACGATGAGCAGACCAAAACAGGCAAAACCGACTTGGAGCCACGGACGACTGAGTTGTGTGCCAGTCTCCCAATCAATAAAGAGAAGAATCGCGCAAAGAGCGAGCAGAAATAGGGCTGCAATCTGGAAATGCGAGAAGAGGCGTCGTGCCTGTCGGGATGGAGACGGTTGGTTCGGTGTTGTCATAGGAGTTCAATAAATGATATTGGCGAGTGGTATGAAAGTCACAGACTATTAGAGAAAGTACACTACAAACGTTAAATCTCGGGATAGTAGCATGATGAGCCGCCCAACGGGTTGCGCTTTAGCGGCGCCGCCACCGATAGATGGCAACCACATTGTAGCAGAGAGTGGCGCTAAAAAACGCCCGATCTCGCTCGACGCGAAGCGGCGTCCGCTGCAAGCGCGTGTTGGGCTGCCCCTCGGATACCACGATCGTTGCCTATGCTACATATAGAGCGCCGACCAAGCATCTATTTTTGGTATGACAACTTCTGCTCCAGTTGTCGTAGCATAGGCAAGTTGGATCGAACTGATAATGACCAGCATCCAATGGACACCAAGGTGATCAGTAACCATATATGCCAGTGAGCAGTTTTGATCAGCAAGCCATCTCAGGCCAGAAGGTGCAATTATCCACCGTTCGGACCTGCGAAAGTGTTCAAGACTATCGCGCAATGCGCCCTCTGCAATCGAAGTAAGATTGGGAGCCGTACCCAAGAAGAGGAAACAGGCCTCATCAGTCTGTCCTGCGACATAATCGCTGGGACGGAACGCGTCGGTAATACTATTGGTTGGTTTGAGGGCGATCGCCAAGGTCGCATCCTGATAAATCTGCCAGAACGCTTTGCGCCGACGTGCGAGCCAGGATAAGGAACGAATGCGATCGTTTGGCCCCGTGAAAAGTGGACGCAACATACACCATGTTGCCGTCAAGGTATGGAGCACAAGCATATGGCGTAAGTGTGCGACGAGCCGAGTGCGCGCTGCTGGCATAGGCGCTGCTGCAATAAAGGTATAGCGGTGGAGCCGTGGCTCAATGATCTCATTTGTGTGGACCGCACGACTACCACTATCCGGCTCGTCGAGGAACGGATTTTGACGGATTGGTTCTTCGACACCACAGAGAATCATGAAACCTACCTTCCAAAACATGAAAGTTGCCAGGAGAGAAGCGGAGATTTGTTTCTCATGGGCAATGCGATGGTGAGTCTGAAGGGCGGCCCAACGGGTTGCGCTTCAGCGTGCGCCGCCACCAATAAATAGCAATTCCATTGTAGCAGATACTGGCGCTGAAAAACGCCCGATCTCGCTCGACGCGAAGCGGCGTCCGCTGCAAGCGCGTGTTGGGCCAGTGTGAGTAAGCAAATGGCGCGCGGCACACGACAGCATAATGGCAGTGGGCAAAACAAGAGATTGAGTGTGCGCGCAGCCAGCCCTGAGTGATGTCGTACGTATTGGGTGGCCTCAGTCAACTCATCGCTTGACCAAGAACAGGTTCCCGTTCCATATGATAGAAATACATGTTTTCAGTCACGATACGAAAACCACACCGCTCGTACAGACGTCGAGCAGGATTTATTTTGAGCACACCTAATTGCACACGATGCCCGTGCTGATCGGCAATGTTAAGAACCAAGGTTAGCAGGTGCGTCCCAATTCCATTTCCGTGTTTCTCGGGCAGAAGATATAAGTGGTCAATGATGACAACGTCTTCTTCTTGATGAAATGCAAGCCACCCAATTGGATGGCCGATTTCTAAGACAATAAAACTGTTTTCTTGTTGATATTCATCACGATGAAAGTGTTGCTGGGTTGCTTCATCCCATCCAAATACTTCGGTAATATATGGGCCGAGCGCCTGCTTTTTGGCATCATAGACAAAGGATTCGTCTGCGCGTGTTGCAGGGCGGAGATCAATCTGTTGAGCAAGCATAGGGCCTTGTCCTGTATAGAAAGAAGCGCGGTCAACCTTTTCGCAACGTGTGGTGGCTGTCTATACACGGCGTTATACGTGTCTCGTATGCCGCTTGCTGCATCGTTTGCCGGTTTCTTGCGCGGAAATGGACAGGCCTTACTCGGCGCCTGCGTTATGGATTGAGCTGGCCCAACGGGTTGCGCTTTAGCGGCGCCGCCACTGATTGATGGCTGCCACATTGTAGCAGATACGAACGCTGAAAAACGCCCGATCTCGCTCGACGCGAAGCGGCGTCCGCTGCAAGCGCGTGTTAGCCCACGACGCTATTGCCACGGAAGTTGATTTGGTACACCGCGCGTCTGATCATAGACTTCGACAATCGTTTCTCCAGTAGC
>LJCR01001209.1 GCA_001399705.1 Kouleothrix aurantiaca | reverse complement strand
TGGTCGGCTGGCGAGCGGGTGGACTTCTCGCTGCTGACGCTTGCGGCGCTGGCCTTCACCACGGCGCTGGCGGCCACGGGCCTGCTGACCGCGCTGATCGCATAGTTTAACAACGAAGGACGAAGGACGAATGACCAAGCGCTTTGCCACGAAGACTCCAGGACTCGAAGATAGAAAAACTTCGAGTTTTGGAGTCTTCGTGGCAAATATAGTCGCGAAAAAACAAAAACCGGCCGCGCTGCATACACAGCGCGACCGGCTCGTTGTTGGCTTCTTAGTCGAGCAGGCCCGGCAGCACATGAATGACCACGCGCCCGCCGGTTGTATCCAGCTCCTGCACAACGTCGTGGATCATCGGCACCAGGCCGTCGGCCTTGCCGGGGCGCTTCACCACCAGCACATCGTTTGCGCCGGTTTCAAGCACCTCGCGCACCGTACCAATCTCCTCGCCGTCGTCGCTCACGACTTTCAGGCCATACAGCTGGTGAATGAAGTACTCGCCTTCTTCCAGCGGCGCGGCCTGCGTTTCGAGAATGGCGACTTCCTGGCCGCGCAGATCGTCGGCCTGCTCGCGGGTAGTGACGTCGCTAAGGGTCAGGATCAGCAGGCCCGGCTTGTGCTCGATCACACTTTTGATTGTGTGCGTCTGGAACTTGGGGCCAACATAGACGGTGCGAATGCGGCGGCGCAGGTGGTCGATCTGGTCGGTGATCGCCTTCATCTTGACCTGACCGCGCACGCCAAAAGCGGCCACGATCTGGCCGATCAGAATGGTGTTATCAGCGGTGGGGGTTTGCTCTGCCATGTTTCATTTACGATAGACGATCTACGATTTACGATTCGTTGTGTTGCAACCGTAAATCGTAAATCGTAAATCGCAAACTACTCAATATCGACGTGGACGCGCTTGTTCTGCCGCGCCGCTGCGACGCTCATCAAGTCGCGAATCGACTTGGCGACGCGCCCGCTGCGCCCGATGACCTTGCCCGTCTCATCGGGCGCAACGGTGAGCTCATACGTCACCGTATAGCGGCCGACGCGTTCTTTGATCTGCACAGCCTCGGGGTTATCGACGAGATTGCGCGCCAGGTATTCCAGCAGTGCTTTCATATTCCCTCGAACTGCGGCCCACCCGCGCCGAGCACCTAGCTCTCGGCGGTAGCGGGCTCGGCAATCACCTTGCCCTCGCCGTCGAGCACGTTCACCTGCTTGAGCAGGCGCACAACCGTGTCGGACGGCTGAGCACCGACGCCCAGCCAGTAGCGCACGCGGTCGTTCTTGACCACAAGCTCTTTGGGCTGGCGCACCGGGTTGTAGTGCCCAACGATCTCAATAAACTTGCCATCGCGCGGCGAGCGCTTGTCGCTCACCACCAGGCGATAGCTAGGCTGCTTGGTCTTGCCGGTACGCCGAAGACGAATGACTACCATATCCTCTGAATTCCTCCGTGCACTAGATCTTGTTGACGATACTATGAAATACGTGGCGCTGCGGCAGCGTTTAGCGCATCCGCTTCATCAGCTCGCGCGGGTCGAGGCCCTTGCCACCGCCGCCCATTTTCTTCATCATGCGCTGCATCTGCTTGAACTGCCCAACCAGTGCAGTGACATCCTGCATCTGCGTGCCGCTGCCCTTGGCAATACGCTCTTTGCGGCGGCCCTTGATCATATCAGGGTTGCGGCGCTCTTGCTTGGTCATCGAGAAGATGATCGCCTCGATCTTCTTCATGTCCTTCTCGCTGACCAGCTCTTCGTCGCGGGAAAGCTGGCCCATGCCCGGGATCATCGCCAGGATCTGCTGCAGCGGGCCAAGCTTGCGCATCTGCTGCATGGCGTTCAGGAAGTCCTCGAAGTCGAAGGAGCCCTTGACGAGCTTCTTCTGCATCTTCTTGGCTTCTGCTTCGTCGTAGATCTGCTCGGCGCGCTCGATCAGCGACAGGACGTCGCCCATACCGAGAATGCGCGACGCCAGGCGTTCCGGGTGGAACGGCTCAAGCGTGTTTGCATCGATCTTTTCGCCGGTGCCCAGGAACTTGATTGGCACGCCTGTGACCGAGCGCACCGACAAGGCCGCGCC
>LJCR01001206.1 GCA_001399705.1 Kouleothrix aurantiaca | reverse complement strand
GTCTCCTCAATTACCCTTGACCCGGCGATGATGGCGGCGGCGGCCGAGGCGGGCATTGGCCTGCGCTGGCTGGACGGCGAGAAGTCGTCGATGGCTGTGCGCGGCGTTCTCGCGCTGCCGAACCTTGCCGATGGCGTGACGATCGACCCCGACAAGCCCGAGACGACCCGCGCGCTGCTCCTCACGCTGGCCGAGGAACGTGCGGCCGGCCAGCGTGCGCCGATCACCTGGACCGTCATCCCCGTCCTGGTCCAGCTTGGGGTCAGCTCGAACACGTCGGACGTGCTGATGGACGCGCTCGTGGACCACCGCCGCGTCTGTGAGGCCGCGGATGCTTTCCGCGACAACCGGCCTGAGGAAGTGACGTTCCATGAACTGGTGCTGCCGCTGGTGCTGGGCCGCGAGGTCGAGTGGGCATCGCGCGATCCGCGCAAGGGAGGCTCCACCACCACAGTGTACACGTTCGCGTCCGCGCACCTGGGGACGATAACCAAGCCGTACGTGCGGGGCATGTGGCGCAAGCCGGAGATCCACAAGCAGGCCGAGTCGCTGTTTGCTGGCATCCAGCTTTGGGCGCAGCGCTACCAGCGCAACGGCGGGCTGCCCCAGGAGGCGTCGTTCGACGACGGTAGCGATGGCGCTGGCTCGCAGGATGTGCCGGCCGCTCGCCGCGCCGCGGATCGTCCATCCGCTCAGCCGCCCAGCCCTCCGCGCGGTGCGCCGGCGGCTGCGAACGGGGGACGGACCACGGCGGCAAGCGCCCGCCCGGGCAGCGCGAGCCGCCGCGAGGAGCTGCTGTAGCGAGGGAGGATGGCAGCGGCGGGCGGAATTCCGCGCCCCGCCGTCGTCTTTCAGGAGATCACATGACACGACCAAAAGCGCTGTTTCTTTGTTCCGATGGCGTGATACTGCCGGATGACCTGGTCTGCTCGGGCCAGCTCGTCGCCGACCTCGACGGACGGCCCTGCCCGCACGCCGTCGCCGGCATCATCGCCGGGTCAAGGGTAATTGAGGAGACCTTGTCGGCCGGAGGGCCGGCGGTGATCGGGTGCAAACCGATAAAGGCGCCAAGCATCCAGTCCTGAGTGATTGTCGTCTGCCGGCCGTTCTTGGCCGGGTGAAAGAACTCGATCCGCGGCACGCCCGCGGCGTGCATGGCGCGGTCGAACTCCTCGTTGCGCCCGGATTCCACGTGGAAGTTGGGCCACTGCGACCAGCTTCTTTCGCCAAGCTCGCGCCACTTCCCGCGCCCGTTGTCCCACTGAATGATCGCCGGCTGCGGCTGCTTGACGGTCCGTCCGATCGGTGCCATGGCTCGTACCTTTCGTCATTCGCCGGGGGCGCGCATGCGCGCCCCCGGACGTTACTCGTTGCTCTTATTGTTTATACACCGTTTGAGGACGACGATCAGAGCAGGGGATCATCCCTGTCCTGACCGGCGGCAACCGTCGCGCGGCCGATCGCGCCGCGGCGGGCCTGGGCGGGCTCAACTGGGACGGCGGCTGGCGCACGGCCGTTTGCGCCCCGATCCTGGCGCGACGCGGGCTCGGCGGCCTGCCCCACCAGCGCTTTCAGGCCGTCGATAAACGCACTGGCCTGGCCCTTGGTCATGCCGGCCAGGTCGATCTCCTGCTCCTGGGCATAGGCGGCGAGCTGCTCGCCCGACCAGCCAAGCTGCTCCTGGAGCGTGGCGATGTAGTTGCGCTGCTTGTCCGAGGCCGGGGCGTCGGGTTCGCGCATGCGGATCTGCGGCGGGACGGCCGGCATTCCGGCGCGAATGTCGCTGATCTGCTGCTCGGCAGTGGCCCGCTGCGCGGCGAAGATGCGCCAGCCAAGATCGACAGCCTGGGCGATCTCCTCGTCGGTGGCGTCGATCGGCAGAACGACCGTCTCTTCCAGGGTGACGAAATCCTCGCCGAGGCGGATGGCTGCGCGGTAGGTGCGCGAGACGAGGGGGGCCTGCTCGGTTGCGGTTTTGGACCTTGCCATAGTGGTCTGCTCCTTCCGTGTGCGCCCGGATGCGTCGAAAATGCGTTGATGTGCGTCGATGGATGCCAGCCTCAGGATGTGGCGCGCGGC
>LJCR01001208.1 GCA_001399705.1 Kouleothrix aurantiaca | reverse complement strand
GCCTATCAGCACCGCGCGCAACAGCGGCAGGCGTGCCGAGTCGCTGCCCACTTCTCGGGCTTCCCCGGCCCACCAGCCATCTGGCAACCAAAGCTCCACAGCGGGGTTGGCGCGGATGTTGCGGTACCAGTCGGAAATGCTGCCGAAGCCGGCTGCGCAGTAGATCGCGCCATCGACGAGCGCATAGTTCAGTGGCGTTCGGCGCGGGATGCCGCTGGCGCGGCCGATTGTCGTCAGCACCATCACACGCCCGCCAACCGATGGCCAGCTGTTAAGCCAGCGCCCAAGGCCCAGCCGCCAGAGCAGCAGCATCAAGCGATTGAAGTATTTGAAGCCCCGGCGCAGGTATGCCTCGGGCGGCAATATGCCTGGTTTCATTCATTTCCTCACTCATCGCACCGCTGCCTGGTGGCTCTGCTTCTGCTCTCGGTGCCGATGGGCTGCAGCGTGATGCTGAATACGAATGAGCCCTTCGAAGTTGTCATAATGAAAAGAAGATACGTCACTCCACGGCAGCGGAGCTTACCCTGAGCCTCATTGTGGCTGGCTGGCTGCGGGCTGCGCGACCACGCCAATCCACTCGCTGTCTGCGCTGAACGGCGTGCCGGCCATGTCGCTCCACAGGCTGCGCACCACAAAGCCATGCGTCTCCAGCTCGGCGCTGATGCGTTCAGCCGAGTAATCCTGAAACCAGTTGCGGTACACGCTCAGCGCGCCGCCGGCCTCGGCCACAATGTACTGGTCGAGAAAGATTGCTGCCTCGGGTAGGCAAAGCCCTGCTCCATCACCAGGTGCGGCCCGGCGCGCCAGAAGCCGCTTTCGGCGGTATACCAGCCCTGCCGCAGGCCGTGGCGCGCGCGATGCACTGGCGTGGATACATCCAGCACCAGCGTGCCGTGCGGGCGCAGCGCCGCGCGGATGGTGTGGAGCAGGCGGGCGCGCAGCGCCGGGGCCAGCGTGCAAAAATCGCCATAGATCAGCAGCGCCGCGTCGTAGCGCTCGGTTTCGTCCAGCGTCAGGTAGTTCTGGTAGCGGTAGTCGATGTCCATCTCCTGCGCGTGCGCTTCCTGCACCGCGTAGTCGATCGAGCGCCGCGAGTAGTCGATGCCGGTGACGCGCACGCCACGCGCGGCCAGGCGCGCGGCGTACAGGCCTGGCCCGCAGCCCAGGTCGAGAACCGCCGTGCCGGGGCGCAGCGCAAGCTGTTCGGCCAGCCACGCCACCGAGCGGTCGATCTCGGCGTGCGTGCGGCTCGCCGCCGCCAGGTGCGGGTCGAGATGCGCGGCCAGCATCTGCGCGGAGATGTGCGGGTCGTCCCAGAACAGCGGCGCGCCGGGTGTGAATGGCTCGGGCGGCTGCTGAAGCTCAAGCAGGAGTTCGATGCTGAACTGGCTGCTGTCAACCTTGTGTGTAGCAGAACGTGGCATAGGCATAGCGATTTTCAGATCAATCGAACCAATGTTGTTGTTCAAGGCGGCACCAGAAAGCCACAAAGCTACTGGCAACGGACTACTGCGCTAGCTCGTTGCTACGGCTGCGCGCCGGCAGTTGACGCAAACGGGGCAATCGCCGCCGATGCGGTCATGTTCCAGCGCAGCCGTGCGTCGGCCTTGTCGGGCAGCACGATGGCGCGGTAGACAATGTCGCCCTGGTGGTTCTCGCCAAACCCCTTCACGCGCTGCACCTTGCCGGTGAGCGTCACGCCCGGCAGCGCGTCGAAGGTCAGCGCGACGCGGGCGCCGGGTTGCACCTGCGCGACGCTCAGCTCGGTCAGGTCGGTGGTTTCGATCTGCCAGGCCGAGGTGTCGGCCAGCTGGGCAACTTCGGCGTTTGGGCTGACGATTTCGCCAACGCGCGTATCGAGCGCGGCGATGGAGCCGGCAAAGGGCGCTTTCAGCTCCACGCGGTTCAGATCAAGCTGGGCGGCGTCGCGGTCGGCTCGGGCGGCCGCCACCTGGGCTTCCAGCGCGCTCAGCTCGCTGGGCTGCGGCGGCGACAGCAGCTGCGCCAGGTTGGCCTGCGCTGCGTCGACGCTGGCCTGGGCGATGGCGACCTGGTTGTCGCGCTGCGGGCCGCGCA
>LJCR01001207.1 GCA_001399705.1 Kouleothrix aurantiaca | reverse complement strand
AAGCAATACCGTCAGACATTACTAGTTGCCTGTAAGCTGATGCTCCGAGAAAAGATGCCTATAAATTATTAATGAACAAAGACCAGAACTTCAAATGACTGGCTACTTTTAAAATGCTGTTGTTTGCCAAGCTGACACAGGCTGTTCAATTACTGACTTCGTTAGTCAAAATAATAAGGGCCAAAAATACTATTCCATATCATCTACTCCTCTGTAAGCAAATCGTCATGTACGAAAGGACGATCTTGATTTAGGATATGCACCCGCACATACGTTCCGATTCTATACACAAGCGGGACTGGCCTGGCTGGAAAGTGCTCGCAGGATTTTTAGGAAGGTAGCCCAGTGGAACAAGAGCGCGCTGCCACGTTGCATCGCATCGTTGCTTCTATTCAACGTCGTTGGGGTGAACGGGCTTTACGCTTCTTTCGTCAGCACACCGATCAGCCGTTCCCAGTTATGAGCACAACCTTTGAAAGTCTCGATGCACTCCTCGCTATTGGCGGTTTGCCTCGTGGCCGTATCACCGAATTCCTCGGAACACCAACATCGGGAATGACCACAATCGCCTTGACGCTTCTGGCACACGCCCAGGCCAAGGGCGACGTCGCGGCATATATTGATTTAAGCCGTACATTTGACGCCGAATATGCTTCTGCGCTCGGCGTTGATTTGTCAGCACTCCTGCTTGTTCGGCCGCTTACGGCCGATGAAACACTCGAACTTCTCCAGGCGCTCATCGGAAGCGGTGGAATTGGCGTGCTCGTGATAGATGCCCTGGCATTGTTCCAGACAAATTTTCACGATGATCTGCTTCTTGAACGCACGTTACGGGTCTTGCCCAGTGTGCTTGCGGCCTCTCCCTGCGTACTGATTGTTTTAACTCCACTGCCCTACACTCCTGAGTTCATTCGTGCGCTCGCATTTCAGGGTTCGCGCCTCGCCCACGCGGCAACAATTCGGCTCCATTTTGCGCGTGAAAATTGGCTGGCAGTAGAACATGGGAGCCCCGGATGTGGCGCTCGGGTGAGCGTGCTCAAGCATAAACTCGCGCAAGCATACGGCGATACACAGGTTGTGATTCGCTTTCCAGATGGAGTATTTCAATGAAGAGCATCGCCTGTATTCACATCCCAACACCGGCGATTGCGATTGTTCGGCGGGATAACCCTCTACTGGCTAAGCAGCCCATCGTTCTCTACACGCCCGACCCACAGCGCCCGCTGGTGTATAGCGCCTCGCGCGAAACAGGTATCGCCGAGGGTATGGCGCTGCGCCAGGCACAGGTACGCTGCCCGCACGCTGTGTATCGCGTCGCCACACCGGCACATGATCAATACGTCTTCACCGAGCTCGCACGCCTCGCCGAGCGCTACAGTCCTCGCGTTGTCGTCGATCACTTCCATCCAGATATCTGGATAGACCTCGATCTTGGACCGATTGACCTTCCCGCAATCGTTGCACAAACACAGCGGCTTGCCCAGCATATCCGCACCGAACTCGGCTTAAACCCAGCGCTAGGTGTTGCAGCAACCCGCTTTGTTGCGCAGCGCGCGGCTAGCACGGCCCGCCCTGGTAGTGTCGCAGTAATTTCTGCCGGGCAGGCAGCAGCTTTTCTCGCCCCGCAGCCTGTAACCGCACTACCAATAGACAACGCGCATATCGAGCGGCTTGAACGGCTCGGGTTGCGCACAATCGGCACAGTAGCTCGCATTCCAATCGATGCGCTCCAGGTGCAATTTGGCGTCGCCGGAGCGCAGATCGCGCGGCTTGTGCACGGCGCCGACGAGCACGGTATTCCTGCGAACAGCGTTCTGCCGCACCTTTGCCGCAAACACTGTTTCGATGGCCCGCTCGCTAATCGGCAAGTTCTCGAACTAGCCATCGGCGCGCTTGGGGCAGAGTTGGTGAGGCAGTTACAGGCCGGCGCGTGGGCAAGCGGGGCAATTCATATGCGCTTCGTGCTTGATTACGGCGAGCCTTGGGTTAGGGCAACGGGTGCTCAGCGAGCCGACAAGTGACTCCACAGCGCTTAACAAGACCTTCCTGGCGCTGAGCCGTGAATACGTTGGCAAGGCT
>LJCR01001205.1 GCA_001399705.1 Kouleothrix aurantiaca | reverse complement strand
GCGCGAAAAACCGGCTGCTTGGCTGGGGCGCGGGTCGGGCTCGTTCAGGCGATCCCAGGCGGCGCGGCGCAACTGCAGCACCAGGCCGATGTAGAAGGGCAGCTCGGCCTCGTTGGCCTGCGTGCGCAGCATGCGCACATGGCGCAGGCACTCGTGCAGCGGTTCCATGTTCTGCCCGGCCGCGCTGATCATCGCTTCATACAGCAAATCGAGCAGGATATTCTGCTCGTCGGTGTTGGCAGGCACGCTGGGCGAAGTTTCCCGGGGCGCTTCGCTGGGCGAGGTTGCCAGCACGGGCGCGGCGGCAAGCGCGTGCCAGCGCGCCAGCAGCTCGCTGCGCTGTTCCATCAGCCATTGTTGGAAGAGGGTGGTCATGCGTGCTCTGATGTTTTTATCACGAGGACCGTGGCGTCATCACTCGTCTTGCCATAGCCGGCTAGAATGCTGTCGGCCATTGTCTGGGGTGGCTGACGAATGCTGATGCTGGTGTCCTGGGCGAAATGTTGCGAGATACCATCGCTGTATAACACAAAAAGGTCGCCTGGATCGTAAGTGTAGTGGAGTTCCAGCAATGTTGGCAGGCGGAAACCGAGAATGCCGTTTTTCGAAATAGGCTTGATTGGCTGGCGGCTGTACACCTGGACGCCAATGTTGCCGACGCCAATGTAGCTGGCCTGCGCCTGCGCGATGTCGAGCCGCACCACGCCGATCACCGCGCCGCGGGTGTTGTGGAGGGCCGTGTGCGCCTGGCGTATCAGTTCCTGCAGCGGCATGTCGGGATGCTTCTGGAGCGTATTGAGCGCCAGCTGCGCAGCGCGGGCCGCTTCCACGCCACCACCGAGCCCGTCAATGACCGAAGCAATCAGCTTGCCTTCGGCATATTCCTGCACAAAATACATATCGCCAGAAACGGTTTGCCCTTGTTTTGCGCGGCACACAGCGCCCCACGAGCTACTCATTGTGCGTTGTCCCGCTCTGGCCGCGCTGCCGCTGGCTGAGCCATTTCACCGCCCGAATTGTTGTGCCGACGCCAACTTCAGAAGAAATCGCGAACTCATCGGCCAGGCGGCGCACGCCCGGCAGCCCAGCGCCAAGGGTCTGTGCGGTGCTGTAGCCATCGCGCATTGCCAGCTCGATATCGGGGATGCCCGGGCCGCTATCGCGGGCAGTGATGGCGATACCCTGGCGCGTGTCGCTGCTGATCGGCGCCAGCTGAAGCTCGCCGCCGCCGGCGTGTGCCAGCAGATTGCGTGTCAACTCGAGAATAATGATTTCAATGCGTGTTCGGTCGATATCGCCAAACCCGATCGCCATTGCTATATCGCGCCCGCGCCCGATGGCGAGGTAGACATCCACCTCGCGGCGAATGGCACAGGTGACTGTATGCATGAATGTACCCCCGAAGGCCGGCTATGCCTAGACTGTGGTATTACAGTTCGCTAACGGTCATAGCCTGTTGTGTGCGGCCTTAGTGTACTGTGGCAAGCGATATGCGCGCCTGATCAAAACAGCAACAATCCGGGTACGGAACGATTCAAGCCGGATCGAGTGCCGCGAGTGTGTGTCGTAGAGACGCGTTATGCGCGTGCGCCGCGCCAGTAGCGCAGGCGTTGCCGTAGATGGTCGATCGACCAGCTGGAGGGGAGGTATACGCCCTCGCCGGTAACAACGATCGTGCGCACATTGGTTGGCACACGGCCATATGCGCGGATGATGCGGGCATCCAGCGAAGGGTGGTAGTGTAAAATCACCGCTACATCGGCGTAGCGAACCGTTAATCCGTCGTAGCCAAGCCAGAGTTGGTCCATGGTATGTACGATTGGCGATTTACGATTTACGATTTGACGGTGGTGTCTCGTCAATCGTAAATCGCAAATCGTAGATCCTGCTAGTCGCCAAAGCTCACGCCGAGGCCGCGCGCGGTACGGATCAGGTCGTTGTGCGGTCGCACCGTCTTGAGGTGGCCGATCACCGACTCGATCGGGACGGTGATGATATCCTGCGCGCGGAGCGCCACCATTTCGCCCGTAATGCCTTCGTGCAGGGCGGTGACGGCGGCCGCGCCGTAGCGCGTGGCGCGC
>LJCR01001203.1 GCA_001399705.1 Kouleothrix aurantiaca | reverse complement strand
GGGCGTGGGCGTGCCACCAAACGCGCGCTGGTATTTGCTGCTATCGACGACGTAGGGCCTGTCGAACTGATAGATCAGCTCGGCACCCTGGCGCGCAACTGGCCAGATCAGCGCGAGCAGCGCGGCATACTTGCGGCTAAGCGCGCTCACCTTGAAGCGCGTGCCGGTTTCTTCTGCGAGCAGCTGGGTAAATGCGCGCCCGGTGACTGCGCTATTACTTGGGATATGCCACACCTGCCCAAGCGCCTCGGCGCGCGTCCCCAGGGTAATCAGGCCATCGGCAAAATCATCAATAAACGTCGGGTTGAGCGGCGAATCGAGCGCGCCGGGCCAGAACACGCGCTTGCCCGCGAGCGCGGCCTGAAACAGGTTCGCGGCCAGCAGCGATTCGACGGCGGGGCCATACAGCTCGGAAGCGCGGCCGATCACCGCCTGCACCGCGCCGCGCCGATGCGCGTCGAGCAGCGTGGCCGCAAGCTGCCCGCGCAGCGCGCCGAGCGGGCCGGTTGGCCGCTGTGGGTGGTCTTCGTTCAGTGGGCTACTTGCCGGCCCATACATCCAGGTATCGTCGGCAAACACCAGCGTCGCGCCAGTGTGGTCCGCTGCCGCAATCAGGTTATTCATTACTTGCGGAAACAGCGTGTGCCACTGCGCAAAGGGCGGGTTGACGCAGTTGTAGACCACCTGCGCGCCCTGGCATGCCTCGCGGATGCCTGCCATATTCAGCGCGTCGGCCTGCACAGCTTCGACGCCTGCGGATAGTGCGCCTGGCACGCCGCGACTTACCGCGCGCACCCGCGCCCCTTGCCGGGCCAGCGCCCGCACCAGTGCGGCAGGGCTGCCGGCGCGCAGCTGAAAGATCACAATATCGCTCTGCACGGTCGCAAGATCGAGCGCGATCTGCGGGAAGCTGGCCAGGCCCTCGGCCAGCATGCGGGCATTGCTGTGGTCTTCGGCCATGCGCTCGACCATTTCTTCGAGCGCGACAATGCCCGCCGCCGCGAGCACGCCAGCCTGGCGCATGCCGCCGCCCACCAGCTTGCGGATGCGCCGCGCCCGCGCGATAAACGCCGCGTCGCCCGCCACAATCGAGCCAACCGGCGCGGCCAGCCCTTTGGAAAGGCAGAACTGCACGCTATCGACGTGCTGCGTGATGCTGGCCGCATCGGTGCGCTGGGCCACCGCCGCGTTGAACAGGCGCGCGCCGTCGAGATGCACGCTCAGCCCGCGCTCACGGGCAAAGGCCTGCACGTCGCGCATATATTCGGGAGCGAGCGCCACGCCGCCGCAGCGATTGTGCGTATTCTCCAAACAGATCAGCCGCGTGATCGCCTCGTGCGAGTCGCCCGGGTCGCGCACGGCGGCGGCCAGCTCGCCAAGCGGCAGCTCGCCATTCGGCAGCGTCGGCACGACATGAAAGGCGACTCCGCCGAGCACGGCCGCGCCGCCGGCCTCGTAGTTGTAGATGTGCGACTGGTCGCCGACGATCACTTCCTCGCCGCGCGCGCAGTGCGCCAGCAGCGCGCACAGGTTGCCCATGGTGCCGCTCACCACCAGCAGCGCGGCTTCTTTGCCCACGCGCTCGGCCGCCAGCGCCTCCAGCCGGTTGACCGTCGGGTCTTCGCCATACACGTCATCGCCCAGCGGCGCCTCGGCCATTGCGCGGCGCATGGCCGGCGAGGGCAGGGTGACGGTGTCGCTGCGCAAATCGATCGTTCGCATCGGAGCCTCCTTCGTGGCGTGTTGCAAGGCGCGGCCAGCGTTGCGGATCGTGCATCAGCTCGCCACCAGGGTCGCGCCGGCCCATTGTATAATATTTCTAAATTCTCGCGAAAAGGAACACGCCATGACTGCCACAATTCTCGATGGCCGCGCGCTAGCCAGGACGCTGCGCGAAGAGCTGCGATCAGGAATTCAATCGTTTATTGCGGTGCACGGCGCGCCGCCCGCGCTGGCAGTGGTGCAGGTGGCCGGCGATGCCGCATCCGACAGCTACGTGCGCAGCATTGGCAAGGCCTGCGATGGGGTTGGCATTCGCTTTCTTCACCAGCTGCTGCCCGGCGACACCAGCCAGGAAACGCTC
>LJCR01001202.1 GCA_001399705.1 Kouleothrix aurantiaca | reverse complement strand
CTATAGGTTCCTCCAATCATGCCAGAACCAACCGTGAACTGCTTCTACAACCGACCTTTATATGCAGCGAAGCCAGTTCAACAAACGATTTCGAGGTTCCGAATAGACATTTTAGTGCGACCTAAATCATGTGGATTTACGGTTGTGAGAAGAAGCCGGATAGGTTGTCCTGTTGCAGCAATCCTCTATTCCCAGGAGCAGGAAGTATGCAAGAGTTCTGGTCGCCACGCTGGCAGGGAGTAGAATGCCGGCCTGTCGCAGAAGAAACACTCGCATTGCGTTTTGATCGCGCTCTGCGGTCTTTCTTGTCGGCCGCGCACCAAGGTTCGATTGAACCATTTGTCTGCTGGATATGCCGAGGTGGCGAGGCGGTGACGCCGTGCCAGCTTCGCGTGCTAGCTGCTGAGAATGATCACGTGGTGCTGACTGTGAGCGGATGCGCAGACGCGCTCGCAGCCTCACAAGAAATTGTGATCGACTGGGTCACACAGCGCCTGGGTGGCCGCCGCGCTTGGTGGCAATGTCCAGGTTGCGGGCGTCGCTGTGGGGTGCTCTTCAATCCAAGCGGCAGGCGATGGTGCTGCCGGGTGTGTGCACAGATTACGTACCGCTCAAGTAACGCGAGCGATCGGCGCGTCAGTGCAGCACTCGCCGCACCAAATCTGCTCCACGCGCTGCGTCAACTGGAACGTAGCGAAGGTTTTAGCGGTCTGCTTTTACGCTACAAGGCCAATGGTATCATCCGACGTCGCACACTTCGCGACTATCGACGTTGGTTTCGGCGCACCCATCCGCGTCGCCATCTGCCGCGTCTCGTCCGCAACAACAGTGCAGAACGTTGATCACACAAAACGATTTTCGCCAGCGAATCGAAGAGTTGTACCACGGTTCTGGATAGAAAGAGCCGCATGCGCCCTGCTGATTGCCAAGAATGCTGCGATACAATAGCCTTCTTCTGGTGATGAGCAACAGAGTAGGGAAGTTTCCGATGGACGAAGCAACACAGGCACGTCTGCGTACGCTGGCTGAGGAATATGTCGCGCTGGTTGAGGCGATGCACGGCGGCCAGTACGCCGATATGGACGAATACGCGCGCTTGAGCGCCGACCGCACGCTGGTGCACGACGAGCTGCTTCAGCTCACCGGGATGACACGCAGTGACGACATGTACCGCCACTGCAAGGCGCTGCTGGCGGAGTAAGCGTGCGAGGTGCTTCGGTGGCGAATCCATTGCGGCACGCTAAACATTTCCAGCGCCCGCCCACATTATGTTTTAAGTTTTCTGAGTAGCGCATCCATACTCGCTGTTGCTGAATCAGCTTTGTGGCGTAACCGCTGGCTCAGTACTCTTCAGAAAATAAGCAGCAGATATTTTGGAAGAAATTCCAAAAGCATAAGAAAGGCTTGGAATAGAGCAGTTCGCCGTTGACGTCATAGTGACGCCAGAATGACGTCAAAATTGTACTTCAATCTTAGAAATCGCCGCAAACTTGCGCAAAATCTGTCAAATGACGTCACAATGGCGTCATTGTGACGTCAGAACGACGCCAAAATAAATACGCAGTGTGGCTAACCATTCATTCAATAGGTGGCAAACATCAAATTCGGTCAGCGCTATGCCATAAATTTGATCGGCCTCCAGAAAATTGCTCGCATAGCATGCGCCCCCTCTCGTTCTATGAAGGAATTAGATTTTGAGCTACTCCCCCACCCCCTTGTGCGCCAATGATTCGCTGGCGATTCATCACTGCATCGCACGTTATTCATTGAAATAATCATAAACAGTGCTGGTCTGTTCTGCTTTTCAACCCTCTTCATAGCGGGAATAGGAGGGAGGGCTTGCGCTTGTGCTGGTTTGTTGCTCAGGCAGCAGGGCGCTTTTGTATCTATACCAGTGCCAGCCGTACACCAGCTTGCTCAGGCCGCAGGGCCGCCGGGGCTCGCGCCGCCCCGGCACCATATGCATCAAGTAAAAAGTTAAGGAAGCTCTGTGGCATCATGGTGCTGTAAGACAACCAGAAGATACAGGAGCTTCCCATGAGTACGATACCACAGGTTTCTCAAGCCATGCACGACCTTTTGC
>LJCR01001204.1 GCA_001399705.1 Kouleothrix aurantiaca | reverse complement strand
GGGTGAAAGGGTGCGCTCTTACCGCACCCTTTCACCCCTTACCAGCTTGCAGACGGCAGGGTGCAGTCGCCAGTGGCGCGGGCTACTGCCAACTGCATTCTGCCGCCTGCAAACGGCGGGACTGCTCTCTGTTGCCGGCTTGCGTCGCGCTGCCGTTGCCAGCCGCGCGCCCCCGCTTGCTGTTTCGCGGGGTAGCCTTCCTTCTGAACGCAGAGCGCAGAGCGTAGAACGGAGAGCAATGACCTGTTCTGCGTTCTGCGCTTTGCGCTCCACGCTCAAAAGGGCGAGGAGTCGGGAAGTTCCTCTGGGAAATCCCAGCGGCGGCGCTACGCGCCGGGCCGGACGAGCCGGCCACTGCCGTCATTATACTCTATCGGGGAAGCGGCCCTGCCGACGGCCCGCTGCGCTGCTATAATACGCGCAGTGGGAATCGCCGTGGGGCTGAAGCCCTCGGCTACACTCAGCGAAGGCCACCTTCGTGGCCTCTTCGAGTATGCTCGTTATGGTGTTTTACAATGCAATCCAGACAGCCCGCGAAGGCGGGCTTTGCTGCAATCTAGCCCGCTGCTTTAGCGGCCGGGGCGAAAATGGTTGCCGGCTTGTTTTGTAAATCTTCATTACGGGCCGCGCCCTACGAGCCACTGCGTAAGCCATATAGTTGAAACAACGGAGGAGCGCGCCATGAGCGAACTGCACGATCAAACCCTGCCCGGCGACGGCGATTTCTACCAGCTTACCAGCCTGCTCAGCGCCGAAGATCAGCAGATCCTGGCGCGGGTGCGCGAATTCATGGAAACCCAGGTCGCGCCAATCATCAACGACTACTGGGTGCGCGCGGCCTTCCCGTTCGATCTCATCCCCGGTATTCGCGACCTCAACGTCGCCGGGCTTTCCTACCAGGGCTATGGCTGCGCCGGCAAGAGCGCGCTGCTCGATGGCTTTCTCTCCATGGAAATGGCGCGCGTCGATCCGTCAATCGCCACCTTTTTCGGCGTGCACAGCGGCCTTGCTATGGGCTCGATCTACCTGTGTGGCTCGGAAGATCAGAAGCAGCGCTGGCTGCCGCCCATGGCGCGCTTCGAAACGATTGGCGCATTTGGCCTGACCGAGCCCGACGTGGGTTCGGGTGTGGCTGGCGGCCTGGCCACCACCGCGCGCCGTGAGGGCGACACGTGGGTGCTGAATGGGCAGAAGAAGTGGATCGGCAACGCGACCTTTGCCGACATCACGATTATCTGGGCGCGCGACGAGGCCGACGGCCAGGTGAAGGGTTTCATTGTCGAGAAAGGCACGCCCGGCTTTGCCACCGAAAAGCTCGAAGACAAGATCGCGCTGCGCGTGGTGCAGAACGCGCTGATCACGCTCACCGATTGCCGCGTGGACGACGAGCACCGCCTGAAGAATGCGCGCACTTTCCGCGATACTGCCGCCGTGCTGCGCATGACGCGTGCTGGCGTGGCGTGGCAGGCGGTTGGCTGCGCGCGCGGCGCCTACGAAAACGCGCTGGCCTACGCCAAAACGCGCCAGCAGTTTGGCCGGCCAATCGGGCGTTTCCAGCTTGTGCAGGACTTACTCGTGCGCATGCTTGGCAACATCACCGCCTCGGCCTGCATGGTCGCGCAGCTCTCGCAGATGCAGGACGCCGGCCGCATGAGCGACGAGCACGCCTCGCTGGCGAAAGCCTTCTGCACCGTGCGCATGCGCGAAACCGTGGGCTATGCCCGCGAACTCATGGGCGGCAATGGCATCCTGCTCGAACATAACGTTGGGCGCTTCGTCGCCGATGCCGAGGCGATCTATTCCTACGAAGGCACGCGCGAAATCAACTCGCTGATCGTCGGGCGCGCAATCACCGGCTTCAGCGCATTTGTGTGAGCCAGGCGCGCGGAGATTTTTGCCACAAAGACTCGAAGACTCGAAGGAGAAACGTTCGAGTCTTCTCTATGAGTTTTGGTTCTTTGTTCCGTGGTTCTCGGTTCTTGGTTCCGTGGTTCTCGCCCTTCGATACGCGCTGCGCGCTACTCAGGACGAGGTTCCTGCCCGGTTCTGTGGTCCTCGGTTCTTTGGTTCTTTGGTTCTGCGG
>LJCR01001201.1 GCA_001399705.1 Kouleothrix aurantiaca | reverse complement strand
GTGTCACAGGGGTTGGTATTTCGCTGCTGGGCCTTTCGAGCAGCCTGGTGAGCTTTCTGCTGTTTGCATTTGCTGCGCTCAGCCTGGCGTACTACTGGCTGATCGAGGTTGCTCACTTCGAGCGTTTGTGGCTTTCATTTCTGCCGATCACGGCACGGCAACAGGCGCGCACGATCTGGCGCAACGCCGAGAGTGCCGTGGGTGCCTACATTCGCTCGACGGTGATTGCGGTGGCGGTGGCTGCGCTGCTTCTGCTGGCTTTGTTTCGCGTAGTTCAGCTGCCGTTCGCCACGACGCTGGCGCTGATTGGTGGTTTCAGCCAGTTTATTCCGCGCCTGGGGCCAGTGACATCGGTGCTGATAGCGTTTGCGGTGGCCCTGGCCACACTCCCGCCGTGGGTGGCGCTGATTGTGCTGGTGATTGGCCTCGGCATCCAGTATGCTACGCATGTGTTCGCGGAGCGCGCCATGCAGGCCGATGCGCTGAAGGTCAACGCTTTCTTGCAGGTGCTGCTGCTGCTGGCGCTCGCCGAGCTTGGCGGCTTCTGGGCGATGATATTTGCGCCATCGCTGGCCGCGCTGATCCAGGTGCTGTACGCCGGCATGTTGACCACCACAACAACGGTGCAGCCGCAGCAGTCGGTGATTGATCTGCTGTGTGAGCGCCTGGAGCGCATAAAGGGGCTGCCAGAGGCTGAGCGTGTCGATCTGGTGAGCTCCATGCGGCGCAGCGATGATCTGCTGACCGAGGTGCGCACGGTGCTGGGCAATAATTAGCAGCTCTTGCAAGAATCGAAAGGCCGCCCGGCGCAAAAATGCCCGGCGGCTTTTTCGTTGGTGTTCCTATAGTGGCAGCACACCCGCCTGAAACCCACACGCGGCAAGAAATTCCGCTGCGTCCTGATCATCAAAAGCGGTTTGCAACCGCACACAGCTGCGTGCCCGCGCCAGCACCGCCACCGCATCGACAAGCGCGTGACCCAGGCCAGTATGCCGCTGGTCGGCGTGCACCGCCAGTTCGTCAAGCGTAGCATACCAGCCGCGCAGCGTCTGGTGAAAGGCCAGCAGCGCCACACCAGCAATTTGCTCATCGTTCTCAAGCACCAGCACCGGCTTGTCGGGATCGTCGAGCCGGTCGTGCAGCAGCGCTTCAGCCGCCACCACACCCGCCGCATCCCAGTTGCGCCCGCCCAGCAGCAGATCCATCACCACCGGCACATCAGCGCGGGAGGCGTAGCGCACACCCGCGCCACCCGCCGCGCCAGCCAGCTGCGTGCCGGCGCGCTGCTCGCGCCGCCAGCGGCTGATCGCCTGGACATGCGTCGGGAAGGCCATTGGCTCAGGCAACGCATCGGGCGCAAAGGTTCCAGCCTCGGTCGCGTCATCCGCGGCGATCAGCTCGCCGCCCGTGGCCGTCGCAGCGTAGATGATCAGCAGGCCAGTGCGCTCGCCCTCGCCAATTGAGTACACGCCCAGCAGGTGATCGACGCGCACCAGCAACCCGGTTTCTTCGTGGCACTCGCGGATGGCCGCATCTTCGGCGCTTTCGCCCAGCTCCATAAAGCCGGCCGGCAGCGCCCAGCAGCCCGCGCGCGGCTCGTAGCGCCGCCGCACCAGCACCAGCCTGCCCTCCAGCGCCACCACCACACCCACCGCCGGCACCGGGTTACGATACAGAATAAAGCCGCACGCCGGGCACACATCGCGCTCGCGATCGTCCACCACGCGCCGCTCCATTGCCGCGCCACAGCGCGCGCAGAACACCGCCTGAGCCATCGTTCACCTCACTGTGACAGGATGTTCGAACTGCATCCTGCGCCGCCACTGCTCTCCGCCAGCTACTGTATTTCTTCGTGCCTTCGTGTCTTCGTGGTTTTGGCAGCTACTTAAATCGCCTTCTGGCGCTCGCGCACGGTTTCCAGCCGCCCGAGGTGGCACGCCTCGCTCAGGCTAGTCAGGTAAGGCAGGCCATCGCCATACTCAATCACGCTGATGCTGGCGTGCGTCACCCAGATGCGGTTGATGCGATCCATGTTCATGCCCAGCGCGTCGGCTACCAGGATCTTCACCACCACATCATGCGTCG
>LJCR01001200.1 GCA_001399705.1 Kouleothrix aurantiaca | reverse complement strand
GCGCACCTGCGACCGTGCTACCGCGTGGCGCTGACGCTGGCCTATCGCGAGCAGCTTTCGCCGGCGGAAATTGCCGAAAAGCTCGGCCTCCCCCTCCATACCGTGCGGCGGCAGCTGCGCCACGGCCTGGAAAACCTGCGCACGCTGTTTGTGCTGCTATGCGGCAACGACAGCACGCAGGCCGGCACCGATGCGCCGGCTGCGCCGCCGCCCGCCACACGGCGCAGATGGGACACTGGCTTCGGCCCAAACGACCTGGCGCTGGAGCTAGGTGCCTGATTGCGTAGCCACGCCTGTAATCACAGAAGGAGTTTGCTTTGCCCACACCCTCGTTACCAGAACAAACACAGCCCCACCAGGCGCGCGTGATCCTGTGGCGGCGGATCGCCCGCGCTGCCGCCATGGCCATGCTGCTCGTGGCTGCTGGCGTGCTGGCCTACAGCTACTTTCGCCCGGCCGCACCCGCCCCCGCCACCGAGAGCGCGCCCGCTGAGCAGCACGGCACGCCGCTTGACCCGCCGCGCCAGCTGAGCGATTTCGCGCTGCCCAGCCAGGACGGCACGCCCCTGCATGTAAGCGACCTGCGGGGGAATTATGTCATGCTGTTCTTTGGCTACACGCACTGCCCGGATGTCTGCCCAACCACCCTTTCCGACTTTGTGCTGGTGAAGCGCGCCATGGGCGCGGCCTCGTCGCAGGTGCGCTTTGTGTTCGTAAGCGTCGACGGCGAGCGCGACACGCCTGCGGTGCTTGCGCGCTTTCTCAAGGCGTTCGACCCAACGTTTATTGGCCTGCAGGGCGACGACACAACGCTGGGGCGGGTGAGCAAGGAGTATGGCCTGTACTACAAGAAAGAGCAGGTGGCCGGCACCAGCGAACCCTACCTCGTCACCCACAGCGCCAGCGCCTACCTGCTCGATCGCCAGGGGCGCATGCGCATGGTCTATGGTTTCGGCACGCCACCCAAGGTCATCGCCGCCGATATTGGCGACATGATCGCGCGCGAGTAGGCACCGCATGCCAAGTGGACAATTGTTGCACAATCGCTATTTTTGCTTATCAGGCAATAACTGAACCGGGCAACCCTCCTGATTTATAGTGAGAACAGTCACTCGATCCTGATCGAGCAGCTCACCCTGAGGTGGCCTATGATATACCTGCATATTGTGCTCCCAAGCATCGACGATAGCATAAACCCGCCCTCGCGCTGCCCATCGCCAGTGTGCCAGGGCACGCAATTCCGCCTGCATCAGCAGGTCGTCAAGCCGCTGCACGACCACGCGCACCCTACGGTGATCGCGCATCGCTACCGCTGCCTGAGCTGCGGCCACACCTTTCGCGTCTACCCGCGCGGTGTCGCCCGCGCGCCCACATCGCAGCGCGTGCGCGACCTGGCGGTGCTGCTGTATGGCCTGGGGCTGAGCTATGGCGACGTTGCGCGCCTGATGGGGTTCTGGAAAATCTACCTGTGCAAAAGCCAGGTGTACCGCGCCGTGCAGGAAGCCACCGCGCCCGCCGAGCGCCCGCTGATCTTTGAAGGCGTGCGCGTGCCGCCGTTAGGCCTGCAGCCCGCGCAGATTCATTGCAGTAAAACGTGGGTGCCCATCACGCTGGAGCACGACAACAAGGAGCAACTGGTTGTGACGCTGAGCGTGCCGCGCCAACCAGGCACATCGGCCTGCCAGCGCAGGCTGCACGAATTTATCGCCGCACATCATATGGAATTGCAGATCAGCACGCCTGCGGCGATCTAGCGCGAATACGGCGTCAGCAAGCCATTGCCCGCGTGCGCATGGCCCGGCGAGCTGCGCCCGGCATCACCAAAATTCGAACGCCCCGCCGCGCCATACAGCCGCCACTGTGCAGTATGCTTGCGCCATCGCTTTTCCACCCGATAGCAGCAGACACGCTGGCGCGCGCACGCGCTGGCCTTACGCCAACCGCATGAGACCGCTGACCATGCGGCGCGCAAGCGCCAACGCAACAGCGCCGCCGCGCAGGGGCGCAACCAACCATGACCAAGCCCGGGGCTCGGGCGCTGGCAAGCGCCGCGCCAACCTTTACGCTTGGGAAAACGGTATTAGG
>LJCR01000120.1 GCA_001399705.1 Kouleothrix aurantiaca | reverse complement strand
TCGACATCAACTGCGGCTGCCCCTCGCCCAAGGGCACGGGCGGCGGGCATGGCTCGGCGCTGCTGCGCGACCTGCCGAAGATGGAGCGGTTGCTGCGCGCCGTCAAGGCGGCGGTGCAGATCCCGGTGACGCTGAAGTTCCGCTCGGGCTGGGACGAAACCAGCCTGAACGCCCTCGACACCGCGCGCATGGCCGAGTCGGTTGGCATCGCCGCGCTGGCGCTGCACGCCCGCACGCGCGCGCAGGCCTACAGCGGGCTGGCGAACTGGGATCACATCGCCGAGGTCAAGCAGGTGGTGGGTATCCCGGTGATCGGCAATGGCGACGCGCGCGAAGCCCCCGAGGCGCTGGCCAAGCTGCGCGCCAGCGGCGCGGATGGCGTGATGATCGGGCGCGGCGCGATGAGCAACCCGTGGATCTTCCAGCAGATCGCGCAGGTGCGGCGCGGCGAGCTGCCCTTCGAGCCAGCGCCCGCCGACAAGCGCGCCTGGCTGCTGCGCTACCTGGCGATCTGCCAGGAAGACATGGGCGAGCGGCTGGCGCTGAACAAGCTGAAACAGCTGATCGGGCAGTTTTCGGTGGCGCTTCCCGGCAGCGCGGTTCTGCGCTCGGCGGTGCAGCGCTCGGCAACGCCCGGCGAGGCGCGCGAGCATATCGAGCGCTTTTTTGCACCGCATTTGGATCTTATCGCCGTCTGACCCGGTGGACAATGACCCGATCGCTCAGTGGCGCGCGATCGCAACCATCCAGGCGCGTACCGGTATCGTGTCGCTGCCCGCCCGTCACCCTGCACCTGTGGAATGGGAGGTATGGTGATGGAAGCGATTCGTGTGCTTCATTATGGCCTTGGCGCAATTGGCAGCGCGGTGGCACTGCTAACCGCGACGCAGCGCGGCCTGGAGGTGGTTGGCGGCATCGACCGCGACCCGCAGAAGATCGGCCGCGACCTGGGCGATGTGATCGGGCTGGGCCAGCAGCTTGGCGTGGCTGTCTCGGGCGATGTGAACGAGACGCTGCGCCGCACCCAGCCTCACATAGTTATTCACGCCACCGTCCCGCGCTTTCACGATATCTACCCCCAGCTGCTGGCCTGCCTCAACGCGCACGCCAGCGTCATTTCAACCTGCGAAGAGCTGGTGTACCCGTTCGGCAAGGAGCCGGCTGCCGCGCACGAGCTGCATCGCGCCGCCGCGCAGGCCGGCGTGACGGTGGTGGGCGCGGGCGTCAACCCCGGCTTTGTGATGGATCTGCTGCCGCTGATGCTGACCGCGCCGTGCGTGAACGTCAAGCGTATCAGCGTGTCGCGCGTGGTCGACGCAACCAAGCGCCGGGCAGGCGTGCACCAGCGCATTGGCGCGGGCCTCTCGCTCGACCAGTTTCGCGAGCATGTGGCGCGTGGCGATGTGCGCCATGTCGGCCTGCCCGAGTCGATTGGCCTGATCGCCGATGGGCTGGGCTGGCAGCTCTACCGCATCACCGAGCAGATCGACCCCATCCTCGCCAGCGAGTGGCTGACGACGCCGTACGGCACGGTTGCGCCGGGGCAGGTGGCGGGCGTGCGCCAGAATGCGCGCGGCTGGATGCACGGGCGCGATGTGATTTCGCTGACGTGGGAGCAGGCGGTTGGCTCGCGCAAGGCGCACGACGCAATCTATATCGACGCGACGCCGCCGCTTGATATGCTGATCCAGGGCGGATTGCACGGCGAGCACGCCACTGCCGCGCTGATTGTGCACGCCATCCCGCAGGTGCTGGCCGCCGCGCCTGGCCTGATGACGGTGCTGGATCTGCCGACGCCGCACTATCGCCCGCGCCCCGAGCCGCTGCGGGCACGCGAGCGTGGCTGATATCGCTTTGCGCCCGGCTGCTGAAGCAGCGGGCTACCATAGCGAAGCCTGCCTGTGCGGGCTATCTACAACAAGCGAAAGGGGTGTTTCCGCGCAGTGCAGAAACACCCCTTGCATGTATCCACAGATTTCGCAGATTTCGCAGATTAGCCGAATTAACCTTGATGCTACGCACTACGCACTAATACGAATAGTGCGTAGTGCGTAGTTCCTGCGTCCGCACATATCTGTGCCATCTGCGTAATCTGTGGACCTAATCAATCGACGCCCTATGCCGCCACCATCTCGGCGTAGGCGCGGTTGCGGAAGCGGTGCTGCGCAATCGCCGCCACAAACTGCCTGGCGAGCGCCGCGCCGTCTTTGCTGAGCAGCACGCCCTGCTCGGCCAGCGCGCCCGCGCCGCCGTTGCCCTGCGCGAAACGCCCCAGCTCGGTCGCCATCACCAGGTCGGCGCCCTCGGCAGAGGCAGCAATGGCCTTGCCGTGCTTGTACGCCTCGTCGATGAACTTGCGCGCGTCGCCCTGCTTCTGCAACATTGCCACGCTCGCCGCGCCGCCCGGCACATACACGGCGTCGAACAGCACCGAGCCGCTGTTGGCGAAGGTCTTGGTCGCTTCTACACCCGAGTCGCCCAGCGCGCCCAGGTACGGGCCAACCACCTCGGCCATTGCGCCCTCGGCCGCGAGCGCATCTTGAACCGCCTGCACCTGCGCGGCGGCGACGCCGGGCGCGGCCAGGATGGCCACCTTGCGGCCCTTGGCAGTTTGCGGCTGGCCTTCTTCCAGGCTCAGGCCGCTGGTGCGCTCCAGGCCGCCCGAGGCGCTGGTTGGCGAGCTTGCGTTCGCCAGTGCGGCAATCTCGTCGGCCGAGTCGGCGGTGCCATTGGGCTTGGCGGTTTTCGCGCCGGTCTGCACCTTTTCGCCCAGCGCCAGGCCCACCTGCGCGGCCAGAACCTCGTTGATCTGCGCGAGCTGGCCGAGCATGCGCACGCGAATATCGCGCGTTTCAACTTTGCTCAGCTCGAACTGCAGCGCTTTGACAATATGCTCTTTTTCCACCGGGGCCATGCTGTTCCAGAACAGGCGCGCCTGGCCGTAGTGGTCGCCAAAGCTTTCGCTGCGCACGCGCACCTTCTGGCCGCTCACGTCCTGCGGGTAGCTATGGAAGCCGCGCGCCGAGGTCGTCTCGTCGGGCGAGTGGCCGTCGAGCGTGGCGGGCGCGTAGGAGACGCGGCCCTTGTTGATCGTGTAGCGCATGTGCGCGTCGCGCTGGTTGTTCGATACCTGCGCGAGCGGCCGGTTGATTGGCAGTTCCGAGAAATTCGGGCTGCCGAGCCGGCTGAGCTGCGTGTCGAGGTAGGAGAAGTTGCGCCCCTGCAGCAGCGGGTCGTTGCTGAAGTCGATGCCGGGCACGATGTTCGTGGTCATAAACGCAACCTGCTCGGTTTCGGCGAAGTAGTTGTCGGGGTTGCGGTCGAGCGTCATCTTGCCGACGATCCTGACCGGGATGAGGTCTTCCGGCCAGAGCTTGGTGGCGTCGAGCACGTCGAAGTCGTACTTGCTTTCTTCACCCTCGGGGATGAGCTGGATGCCCATTTCCCACTCGAACGGCGTGCCCTGCTCAATCGATTCCCACATGGCGCGGCGGTGGAAGTCGGCATCCTGCCCGGCGATCTTCACGGCTTCGTCCCACACCAGCGAGTGCGCGCCCAGCACTGGCTTCCAGTGGAATTTCACAAAGTGCGATGTGCCCTGCGCGTTGATCAGGCGGAAGGTGTGCACGCCAAAGCCTTCCATGGTGGCGAAGCTGCGCGGAATGGCGCGGTCGCTCATCACCCACATCAGCATGTGCATCGACTCGGGCGTGAGCGAGATGAAATCGTAGAAGGTGTCGTGCGCGCTGGCCGCCTGCGGGATCTCGTTATGCGGCTCGGGCTTGACGGCGTGGATCAGGTCGGGGAACTTGATCGCGTCCTGAATGAAAAAGACCGGGATGTTGTTGCCCACAATGTCCCAGTTGCCGTCTTCGGTGTACATTTTCACCGCGAAGCCGCGCACGTCGCGCGCGGTGTCGGCCGAGCCACGCGAGCCGGCGACGGTGGAAAAGCGCACAAAGACCGGCGTTTTCTTGGATGGGTCCTGCAGCACTTTGGCGCTGGTATATTCGGCCAGCGATTCGTAGACCTGGAAGTAGCCGTGCGCCGCCGCGCCGCGCGCGTGCACCACGCGCTCGGGGATGCGCTCGTGGTCGAAGTGCTGGATCTTCTCGCGCAGGATATAGTCTTCCAGCAGCGTTGGGCCGCGCGGCCCGGCCCGCAGCGAGTTCTGGTCGTCGCCAACCGGGTGCCCTTGATTATCGGTCAGGTAGTTGGCCGACTCGCTGGTAGCACGTGCCAGATCCTGATCTTTGTTCTGGCCGTTGCCATTGCTGTTCTTTGCCATGATCTTCTCCATTCTCTTCGCTGGTGTCGTTTTCCGCGACGTGCCTGGTGCGAGCAAGGTGTATTCCTTCGGCGCGTGCACCATTTTGCCCGGCCATCAATGGGGCGCCAGGGAATGGCCGGCCGCCCTGTTACAGGGTGTATTAGCAAATGTTGCGCCAGCAGGTGCTGGTGTGTTCGGCGCAGGAAAAGCGGCCAGTGGGATGGTGCAGCGCGGGCGCGACACAGCCACTGCGCGCGCCGATTCGGTTGACATAGCGCAAGCCTTGCGGTAACATACGCCAACAGTTACGGGTCACCACGACAAACAACGAGTATTTCCCTGAGTTGCGCAACACATCAATCATAGCCCCTGGCTGCATGGGGTCGTTTGGCATCTGTGCGACCAGCATTGGCGTGCTACCATCCTTGCGGTCGGCGGCGCAGTCTGCCCGCGTTATGGAGTAGGTATGGACGAGCAAGTCGAATTATTTCTTTCAAACCTGGCTGAAAAAAGGGGCCTTTCGGCCAATACCACGGCGGCCTATCGCACCGACCTTGAGCAGTTTGGCGAATTTATTCGCGAGCGCCACGTGCCCGACTGGGTGTCGGTATCGCACGACGATATCCTGGCATTTCTCTTGTTTCTGCGCGAGCGCCGCTACGCCAACTCAACCGTGGCGCGGCGTACCGCAGCTGTGAAATCGTTCTATGGCTTTCTGAAAGCCGAAAACCAGATCGCCGCCGACCCGACGGAGCAGATCGACTCACCTAAGGTCGATCGCTACCTGCCCAAGTCGCTCACGCCAACCCAGGTCGATGAGCTGCTGGAGCTGCCGCTGCGCGAGCCCACGCCCGAGCGCCTGCGCGACAAGGCCATGCTCGAATTGCTGTATGCCACAGGCATGCGCGTGAGCGAGCTGGTGGCGCTGAACATGCGCGATCTGAACATGGAGTCGGAAAGCGTGCGCTGCGTCGGCAAGGGCGGGCGCGAGCGCATTCTGCCGATTAGCGGCTCGACGACGACCGCGCTGGAAGAGTACCTTGATATTGCCCGCACGCAGCTCGCACGCGGCACGGCCCAGAAGACCGACGCGCTCTTTCTGAACCATCGGGGCAAGCGCCTGACGCGCCAGGGTTTCTGGCTCATCCTCAAGGGCTACGCCGAAGACCTGGGCATTGGCGACCTGACGCCGCACACGCTGCGGCACTCGTTCGCCACGCATATGCTCAACAGCGGGGCGGATATTCGATCGGTGCAGGCGCTGCTTGGGCACGCCTCGATCTCCACGACACAGATCTACACGCAGCTGAATAACGGCGGCCAGGCCCGCCGCGCGGTTGCCGGCGCCGACACAAACGCCGAGCCGCAGCACAACAATGGCGCAGAGAGCGCCGATGGCGTGGATGAGGAAGACGAGGTTGTGGCCGAGGAATAGGAAGTTTCTCATGGCGTGCGGGGTATTCTCCCTCTTGCATTGCATGCTATAATCCAGACACCGGACTAATATGGTGACAAAGATGGCCTTGTAAGTCCGCTAAAGGAGGAGCATCATGGGCGACAAAAGTCCGAAGAACAACCAGAAACAGAACAAGCAAAAAGAAGCCAAAAAGACGCCAAAGAAGTAAGCTTCTGGTGTAGCTCCATTCTTGCCTGCGGGGCGCGCTCTGATCACCGATCGGGCGCGCCCCTCTCGTTTGTGGCGCGCTACTCAGGCATTGCGCTATGCCCGCCGCTCAAGCAGCGGGCTCCGAACTACGAAGCCTGCCTGCGCAGGCTGAGCAGGCAGCCACTATCAGGCTGCGCAGGCGGCCTTCGCAAACGTAGCCGAGGGCTTTAGCCCAACGGCACTCACGGCGACGGCCGCGCGCAGGCATTGACAGCGGCAGATCCTGCTGCTACAATCCGCGCCGCTTTGTGCTTTGGAAACAAGGTTGATCTGCATGCCATACCATCTGCCTTCGCGGGCCGCGCGCCATCTCTTCCTCGGGGCCGCCTTCTTCTTAGCGGCCTGCGCGCCGCCGCAGCCCAGCTCGCCCCGGCCCACCGCCGCCACGATTATTGAGATCACGCCCGCGCCGACGCAGGATATCGACGCCACTGCCACTGCCTACGCCGTGCGCCTGGTGCCGACGCCAACCCCCGCCGGCCTGTATGTGGTGCAGCCGAACGACACGCTCAGCAAGCTGGCCGAAGATTTTGGCACCACCGTGGAAGAGCTGATGGCCGCTAATAACCTGACCGACGCCAATGCCCTGCAGGTCGGCCAGACGCTGCTCATCCCCTCGCTAATCAGCGGGACGCTTGAGCTGGAAACGCCCGCGCCGGCCGGCACCGCCGTGCTGACCGCGACCGATACGCTGACGCCTACGCTGGCGCCATCGTCGCCGTAGCACAATTTCTTATGGTGTAGAACAATTTACAGATTACGCAGATGACACAGATGACAGTTGCGTGGGCAGGACTGTAAAATCTTCTC
>LJCR01000012.1 GCA_001399705.1 Kouleothrix aurantiaca | reverse complement strand
TCTTATGGCTATGCATGATGTTATCGGGATCATGCAACACCAAGCCGACGCCTTTGGAATGCTCAGAACAGCATTATGTCTTGACGATATCGAACCAGATAAAGACTTGTTGTAAGGCTGTCTCCAAGGCAATGGAATTGTCAAGGATGCCGCCGAACACGCGCTTGCAGCGGACGCCGCTTCGCGTCGAGCGAGATCGTGCCTTTTTCAGCGCCAGTTTCTGCTACAATGTTCTTGCCATCAATCCGTGGCGGCGCCGCTAAAGCGCAACCCGTTGGGCGCGTCTTAGACGCAACGTTGTCTCATTCTTCAAACGCGCTTTATGTCATCTTGGCATAGGAAGGTCATACAGCCACGACGGAATGAATCGAGCGTGGGATGAAAGCTCGTTGTGCCGTGTGATACCACCAGCGTCTTCTCAACCCCGCGTGGTGCGAACGCTCGTTGTGCTGAAGTGGTTCCGGTCAACCATTTCGCAACCCTGATGCAGACAAAAGCCGGTTCTTTTCCACGTGGTCGCGGCAACGTCTTCTCAACCCTGCGTGGTACGAACGCCCGTTATGCCGCGTGATTCCGTGTCGCGCTTTCTCAACCCCGCGTGGTGCGAACGCCCGTTATGCTGAATGTGATTCCGGTCAGCGTGGTTCAGCCAAACGCAGTTGCTCGTATCATTTCTGGTGTGGCCAGCGTATGCCTCAGCTTGGCTGTTTATCACAGCTCTCGCCCAACACGCGCTTGCAGCGGACGCCGCTTCGCGTCGAGCGAGATCGTGCGTTTTTCAGCGCCAATATCTGCTACAATGTAATTGCCATCAATTGGTGGCGGCGCCGCTAAAGCGCAACCCGTTGGGCGCGTCTCGGCTCTGAAGGAGTTTCGATCTCGCACGTTGCTTTCTGTCTTTTCGGCAGAAGAACGCACTGCAGCCACGAAGGAACGAATCGAACGTGGGATGAACGCTCGTTGTGCCGCGTGATACCGTCAACGCTTTCTCAACCCAGTGTGGTGCGAGTGCTCGTTGTACTGAATGTGGTTCCAGTCAGCGTTTGACGCATATCAACGTGGTACAAAAGCTCGTGGTGCTGAACGTGATTCCAATCAACGCTGTCGCAGCCCCGTGTGGTGCGAATGCCCGTTATGCTGGCGTGATTCCTGGCAACGTGGTTTCATCAAGCGCAGTTGCTCGTGTCATTTCAGCGTGGTTGGCACATGCTTCAGCTTGGCTGTCTATCGAGGCTCACGCCCAACACGCGCTTGCAGCGGACGCCGCTTCGCGTCGAGCAAGATCGTGCGTTTTTCAGCGCTCGTATCTGCTACAATGTGGTTGCCATCAATCAGTGGCGGCGCCGCTAAAGCGCAACCCGTTGGGCCGATCTCGCCGATTGCATCTTCTTCTCTGGATAGTAGCCTTTCGAAATCACAACATCGTAGGTATCATTTTGTTGGGAGATCATATCATGACAACATCATCTCGAATCACAAGCTTTCTCTTCAATCGATTCTGGCCTTTTTTTCGCAAATATATTTGGCCTTTAATCCAAGAGGAAGTCATTAAAAGCTTCAAGCATACTATTCGCATTTTCTCCGAGAAGTATGAAGATCTATTGCGGCATAACACAGTTAAACAGAATCAAGCACAAGCACAAGCGCAAGCAGCAGAAGCCCAAGCCGCCAATGCAACGAATTCAACCGATGCTGATAAATATCGTGCTGTTGCTGAGGTATGGCGGCAGGTGGCAGAGGATTTACGAGAGGAGAATGAAAAACTCAAAGCTGAGCGAGAAGGCTTCCTGAAACAAGTTGCAGGCGAGGCAGAAAGGTCAGTGAAGGATATGCAGATTCATATTAATGGCAACCAAGTACAACTAACTTCGGGCAATGGTGTTGTCGCACTCCCTTCGCCAAGGGATGAGCCAGAAATCTCCACTTGATTATCACTCCAGCATGATTATCACTATAGCAATAGATGACGATATATCATTCTATAATAGCCTTATCTCGCATCCTAATTGCGCCAAAAGCACTAACAAATACGGCCCAACAAGCGCTTGCAGCGGACGCCGCTCCGCGTCGAGCAAGATCGGGCGTTTTTCAGCGCCAGTTTCTGCTACAATGTTTGTATCATTTATCGGGGCGGCGCCGCTAAAGCGCAACCCGTTAGCCCGCCGCCAATGATGCTCTGCCATCCTCAAGTAATGGTATACTTGTTCTACTATTTGTTAGAGGCGAAAAGAGAGGAGTAGACATGCTTGGCGGTCTTATGCTCCCAAGTGATCCACATCTTCGCCCGTGGATGCTCTTTGTGGATGGCGAAAACCTCACACTCCGCGCACAGGAAATCGCCCAAAAACGAGGTATTCAACTTGAGCACGGGCCATACTTCGAGCGCAATGTTTGTGTTTGGATTCCTTCTTTTGATGCTCGACGTTCACTCGTCGGTCAAGCACCAATTCCAATACAACAAACTGCAATCCGCGCATTTTATTATACAAGCCTCGTCGGTGATGAGCAAAAACTCCTCGCAGTTAAAACATCTTTGTGGAAAATCGGATTTCAGTCCGAAGTTTTCAAAAAGGACAAACAAAGCACCAAATCGAAAGGTGTAGATATTACGCTCGCAAAAGATTTCCTAGGCAACGCATTCATGGGAAACTACGATGTAGCAGTTTTGGTTGCTGGTGATGGAGATTATGTACCAATAATCAACGAAGTAAAGCGATTAGGAAAGATCGTGTATGTAATCTTCTTTGAAGAATCCGGCCTTAACGCCTCATTACGACTTGCGTCGGATCAATACTTTAGGTTAGACGATTTCTTCTTTGATGAATGGCAGAAACACTTAAATAAGGCAACACCAAGCAGTGAGGATTAGATTTAGGGCAGCGATCAAGGATCTACACAGCGGCAGGCTAACAAGCCCATGCAGTTGACGCCGCTTCGCGTCCGCAAGATCCTGGCTTTTTTGAAGGCTGGTATCGGCTTGGTCGTCGTTCCGATCTATCGGTGGCGGCGCAACTGATGGGCAGGCCGTTCGGCGGCACTTATATGAAAAGTGCTTTGCAATAATAGGATTGTGGGTTCCATTCGCCCCTTCGGCTAAACTCTCTTTTCAAGAAGGCCTATCATATGCCAACGATTACACGTCAGGACATTGAGGACCATCTTCGCATATCTGGTCAACAAGGTCTTGACTTAAGTTTTCAAGACATGCGGGGAATCGATCTATCAGAGCTTGATTTATCCGGAGTTCAAATGATGCACGCCAAGCTCAATGATGCCAATCTTGATAACTGCACACTTACTTATGCAAATCTCACCAGCGCAATATTGATACAAGCATCTTGTAAAGAGACTAAGTTTGAACACGCCAATTTGCAAGAGGCTGACTTCACCAGAGCAAACCTAACACACTCTTTCCTTAGTGATGCTAGCCTCTGTGGTGCGCAACTGATTTCAGCACAACTTGCGTATGCTGATCTTAGCCAAGCTGATCTTAGACCAATCGAAAAACTTAGCATATCGTCCGACAAACTCGGGGCAACGATTCATACCAAATTACTCGATGCTAAGCTCATAAATGCGAATTTGCAGGGTGCACGCTTTGATGGAACGTTTCTCTTTGGCACTGATCTGACAGGTGCAAATATTGAAGGCTGTAGTTTTAGAGGGGCTGAATATAGCACGCTTACTAGATGGCCAAAAGGCTTTACACCAAGCTTAGGAGGCGCACGTCTCGGTAAGGAAACCGCTAGTTGGATATCTACTGTAGCAATTGTTATGGCTGTGCTCTGCTTTCTCATTAGCACTATTTTTATTTATCAGTCATTGAAAGGTAGCATTAATTCCTGGTTGATAGCTGGCATATCCGCCATCATACTTGGTGTAAGTATAACTGCCCTATTAATGCAAGGGCTAGGAGAACTTGGACGTATATTGGGCTTATTTGAGTAAACAAAATATTGAAATACAAATAACTATTGATGTGACCGTTCATAAGATGGACGGAGAAGCAGGATTATGGCATCCGCCGAACACGCGCATGCAACCGACCGCTTCGCGCGCGAGATCGCTGGCATTTTAGAAGGTCAACTCGCGCTCGCGGCGGCTGATGCGCAGGCCGTTGGGTGGTCCTTCATCCTACACAGCCTACCACCGCCGGTTGTATAATATCTTGCATAATAAATATGGTTTTTAACTCTATTTGCAAGTGTATTGATTAGTCGGTATTCGAATAGAATGGAGCTTGGCAATGCTTGCAGACCAAAGCATCGCACCGCACAAACCCTCCGCAGGTCGCACAGATACAGGTTGTACTCGTATGCTGCCGTCTGCCTGCGAAACTACCAACTATTCCTGCCAACGCTCCACCCAATAACGCCAGAAATATGGGCCATAGTGGCAATGGTACTTGTTCACTTCTATACCCCCAGCTTTGTATGCTCAGCACTGCTAATCCCATCCCAATTGCTCCTACGAATATTCCAAATACTATGCTGAGACCCATCCCTTTACGCCAACCAGCGACACGACTCATCTTTGCTGCCACTGCTCCTATCAAAGCACCCAGTATCGCTCCTCCACCAAACCCAATGACGCCTACATACGGTATTCCAAATCCTCGAGCTTCGATTCGTTCTCCTATTGGCATCGTTGATGTCATACGGAGCAATTCGCTTACCAAAAGCAATGTCCCGATCAGGCCGCCCACGCCCGCACTACCAATGTAGCCCTGTTCGGTTGTCGTATGTGTTTTGCCTATCATTGGATTTTCCTCCCGCATATTCAGTCAATGAAATAATTTCGAGACTCAGCTGTGATAGGTATGATAGATCATAAGCACGCCAGCATGCCGATTGAAGATGCTGAATATCACAACCGTCTGTTATAATCCCACCACCCAACACGCGCTTGCAGCGGACGCCGCTTCGCGTCGAGCGAGATCGTACGTTTTTCAGCGCCAAGTTCTGCTACAATGTGATTGCCATGTATCGGTGGCGGCGCCGCTAAAGCGCAACCCGTTGGGTGGCGGCCAGAAAGCCTGCTCTACAAGACATTCATCATTCGAGCTAGCGTTCACCTCTCCTGTATAGGATTATCTGTATGAGCGATCAACTTGAGCAGCGTCGGCAATGGTTTGAAACCTACGTTAATCGCATTGAACAAAGCGTTCTCAAGCCGCCACAACCAGGTCTACGCTATCCGTGTCCATGTTGTGGGTACTTGACATTGCCCGAACGCGGTGGCTACGATATTTGTGAACTCTGCAATTGGGAAGATGACGGTCAGGATGATCCACATGCCCACGAAGTATGGGGTGGACCAAACGGCGCCTATTCTTTAAGCGAAGCACGCGCGAATTTCCGACAACATCTGATTATGTATGATCCAGGTAAGCCGAAAAAGCGTATTGGTGGCAATGACAGCGCCTTGGAACAGCAGACAAAACGCGCCATTATGGCAGCCTTCGATGCAATGGTGGGGGAAACCGATTCCACAAAAGTAGATCACCTCTGGCAACAAGTCGCGGACAATGAGCGAATCCTGAGAGGCGAGTTGCGTCGAAAAGTACGAGAATACGAAGCGCGCAGTCAAAACGATAGCAAGTCAAACCGTAGCTAAATGCTAATTATCGCATCCCGAAAAGCCGGATTGAGCCTCCACCCAACACGCGCTTGCAGCGGACGCCGCTTCGCGTCGAGCGAGATCGGGCGTTTTTCAGCGCCAGTATCTGCTACAATGTGATTGCCATTTATTGGGGCGGCACCGCTAAAGCGCAACCCGTTAGCCGGCTTTCTGCTTTCTACTCTCATTCCATGTTACAATTTGCCCAGTAATGTCTCTCCAGTGAGCATTCTTATGCCTACCTCTGAGGATATTCAATGTCAGGTGGAGCTTTTGAAAGCACACCGAAGCACGTTGCGAATTCGCCTGATTCAACTTGCAAAAATCGGTAGCGCCAATGCAAGACCAGAAGTATTTCACGATATTGATGAAGCGCGCGAAGGTATCAAAGGTGCTAAAGCCGCCCTACGTGCTTGGAAAATAGATTTTGAAGATCTTCCTGGGGATGAGGCAAGCCCAAGCACTACACCTCGTATAACAGTTGCTCCTGAAGATATCATATTCTATGATCGTAAGCTGCTTTTCTCTCATTTCACCGAGCACCCATTCTCAATGCCGTGGGTACCCCAGGAAAATTTCAAGTATCTCTTGGGGCCAGAAGTAGAGGATTGTAGCGTGGAATGTGATATCCAAATTTTGGATGATAACAACGATCCATCTAGTTGGGCCGGTTTTCGGGTAAGAGGGTTTACGGTCGGCCTCGATCATATTGGTTTTGGCTACCTCACATACCTCCGTTCAGTAGGAACAGTTGAAGTATTCCGCAAGACAAAGACTATTGCTGGAGAAGGCAAACAAATTGTTCTAAATGCAAAAGGTAATTGGGTCAAACTGCGCACAGATGTTGTGGCCTCCAGAATATCGATCTGGGTAAACGATGAGCTTCACACGACACGAGAAGATCGATCATTTGGAGGCCCAGGTTTTTTGTGCTTGCATAACTACTTCGCAACAGCGCAATTTCGAAATTTACACGTTTATCAGGTTGTTCCATAACCGCAACTACTCTTTATCGCCGGCTAACACGGCGTTGCAGTTGACCGCTTCGCGCGCAAGATCGCTGTTTTTGAGAGAAGCTTGTGCAGCGCGCTTGCGGCAACTGAACGCCAACCCGTTGGGCGGCAATAAGCCATCTCACGACAATACTCTACGGTAGCCACTCGTTACTGTAATTTTCATTGAAAACACCTATGGAACAACCTCAACCCTCCGCTCCTACCCTTCCGAAAGTATACCGGCCACGCTCGTTCAATTTGCGCGGTGGAACACTCCTGAGCGTGATTGCACTTCTCTTCATCGTACTTGCATGTCAAGCTCGTGGAGCAACGATTGTGCTTGGCATTGTCGGCATGATTGTGCTGCCATTTGGTCTCTTTATTGGTGCCTTTGGTCTCCTCCACCGAAAGAAGCGCGCAATTGTCAGTAAAGATGGCTTCTTCTATACTGATGGCAACTTGGCGGTAAATTGGTCTTGGGAAGAGATTGATGCAGTAACATTCACCAGTGTATCAACTCGGACAAGCAAAACCAATCGCTATGTCGTGCAGCATCAGAATGGGCAGCAGATGAGCATAGATGATCAGCTCCATGAATATTCCGAGTTAGGCGCACTTGTGCAGGAGTATGTCGCACACTACCGCACGCCAAGCATCGCCGCGCGCTTCCATAATGCGCAGGTTATTTCTTTCGGCGACTATGCGGTCGATCAAGAAACCCTATGGCATAACGAGCATCGCCTGTTATGGAGTGAGGTGGATCATGTCCGCCTGAAATTCGGCCAATTGTATGTCTATCGACGCGGGCAGAAAGTGCCGTGGGACATTATTCCGGTGTTCCATTTACCGAATATGCGTATCTTTCTGAGAATCGTACAAGGCGTGGTTGGCGTACAGGAAGCACCTCCACAACAATCTGCTTCGAAGGAATTATGACAAATGCAACTCCGACACGAGTCGCCAAAAGCCGCCCAACACGCGCTTGCAGCGGACGCCGCTTCGCGTCAAGCAAGATCGTGCGTTTTTCAGCGTCGGTATCTGCTATACTGTGATTGCCATTTATCAGTGGCGGCGCCGCTAAAGCGCAACCCGTTGGGCACTTGCTCATCGACCTCTTTCTTAATTTCGAGAGCAACTCATTCAACCGCTCAAGCGAGTAGTATCATGGGGACAGATATCCACGGCTGGATCGAAGTATGGAATGAATATACAGAGCAATGGCATGCAACGGTGAACCTCCTTTTGCTTGGTAACCGGAACTATGAGATCTTCGGGGCGTTATTTGGTGTCCGAAGCGAGCTGTTTCCAGCACTCGCACCGGCTCGTGATCTGCCCGATGATGTCTCCGATATCGTGCGCCAAGATGCCTCGGAGGTAAATGACTATTGGGGCCATACTTGGATACGATGGAGTGAAATCCAAGCCGCTAATCCTGACGAATTGGGCAGTGGGCTGTTTCTCTTTGAGCGCTTTCTCAGTCCAACAGGGACTTCAATCCAGATGCGTCGAACAGTTTCATTTGACCCAGAACGTGTCAATCATCAGTGGCATGAGGATGAGCACGAATATTGGACAATGCACCCAAAACGAGGTGATCTCATTGCCGATGATCCCGATTGGCAAGCGATCTTTCAACTCAGTGCCGTGTTAGCAAAGCGATTTGGCGATACTTCTGTCCGGCTGGTAGTATGGTTCGCCTCGTAACAATTACACACAAAAGCAAAACCGTAGCAGTGCCCAACACGCGCTTGCAGCGGACACCGCTTCGCGTCGAGCGAGATCGTGAGTTTGTCAGCGTCAGTATCTGCTACAATGTGGTTGCCATTTATCAGTGGCGGCGCCGCTAAAGCGCAACCCGTTGGGCGCGTCTCGTTTCGCAGGTTGTCTCGATCTCGAACGGCGCTTTCTGTCTTTTTGGCAGAAGAACGCAGTGCAACTCCGAAGGAACGAATCGAACGTGGGATGAGCGCCCGTTGTGCCACGTGGTTCCAGTCAGCGTTTTCTCAACCCTGCGTGGTGCGAGCGCTCGTTGTGCTGGAAGTGGTTCCTTTCAAAATCTCGCACACTTCACGGTGGTACGAAAGCTCGTTATGCTGCGTGGTTCCGTTCAAGGTTTTCGCAACCCTGCGTGGTACGAAGGCTCGTTGTGCCGGCGTAATACCGGTCAACGTGGTTCAGGTAAGCGCAGCTGCTCGTGTCGCGTCAAGGTAATTGGCGTATGCCTCAACTCGGCCATTTATCAAAGCTCGCGCCCAACCCGCCGTTGCAGCGGACGCGCTTTGCGCTACGAGATCGGGGCTTTTTTAGAAGATCATTTCGTACAGAGTTTTCTTTCGCTCCCAACAGCGCGCCGCTAAACGGCAAACCCGTTGGGCGCGTCTCATTTCGCAGGTTGTCTCGATCTCATAGTTCACTTTCTGTCTTTTTGGCATAAGGAAGCTGTGCTGCTCGAAGGAACGAATCGAACGTGGGATGAAGGCTCGTTGTGCCGCGTGATTCCAGTCAGTGTTTTCTCAACCCTGCGTGGTACAAGTGCTCGTTGTGCTGACGTGGTTCTGTTCAATGCCTGGTACACACCAGCGTGATTCGAATGCTCGTTATGCCACGTGGTTCCAGGTCGCGTGATCTCAACCCTGCGTGGTGCGAGCGCCCGTTGTGCTGAATGTGGTTCCGGTCAGCGTGGTTCCGCCGAGCGCAGCTGCTCATATCGCTTCAACACTGGTGGCTCATGCTTCAGTTTGGCTTTCTATCAGTGCTCTCGCCCAACACGCGCTTGCAGCGGACGCCGCTTCGCGTCGAGCAAGATCGTGCCTTTTTCAGCGCCAGTATCTGCTACAATGTGCTTGCCATTTACTGGGGCGGCGCCGCTAAAGCGCAACCCGTTGGGCCGTAATTCTCCCCAACACCTTTAGTACCCGTGTATTTTCTCAATTTCAGCGAAAGCAATATTTATCTTTTTAGTCATTTCTTCAGCCAATTTTCTTAGTTCAGGGCCTAATGCTGCAACCTTATCTGGGTGATACTCAGCTATCTTTTTACGATATGCTTTCTTAATCTCATCAAAAGTCGCATTTTGTGAAATCTCAAGAACAGTGTAAGGTGAAACAGCTTCATCGCTTGGAACATCTTTCTTTCCATTATCAGGTTTTGGTTTAGATTTTGACCGTGGAGGTACACCTCCTGTAGCTTTGGCTCGCGCTCTTTCCTCCTTACGGCGTAATCGCTCTTCCTTCTCGAGTAGCAACCCCTTAATTACTAAGGGATCACGAAAATGATCAGTGGTGAAATAAAACTCATCACAGAACCACCAGTAATTACGCTGACCGACAGTGAGTAAATACACAGGTGTATGCTTCTGCTTTTTGCTAAGTAGTTCGTACTCACTTCTGGATAGTTTACTTGAACTATGTTCCTGATTACGATATATAACTTCAAACGTAAAATTTTCAGGAATATACTGATCTTTTCCAAAGAAAATCCACTCTTTAACAGTATGGCCGCCCCGCTTGTAAAACCCGCATTTGTTATCTATTGTTAGAGTCATGGCTATTCTTCCTCTGCAAGGCTAAATCATCCTAGAACGCGATTGTATCATCTCTGCATTTTTCCAGATCCTTTCCAGTTCCGATCAAAATAGATTCGTTTTCATAATAAGATGAGAATTCTTGCTAAATCTTTAAAACATCGTAACACATCTACGGCCCAACACGCGCTTGCAGCGGACGCCGCTTCGCGTCGAGCAAGATCGTGCGTTTTTCAGTGCTTGTATCTGCTATACTGTAGTTGCCATTTATCAGCGCGGCGCCGCTAAAGCGCAACCCGTTGGGCCGCTTTCGAAGTTGTCTCAGTCCCACCATCACTCGGACTGATATATACTTCTCTTCACAATGGTGCTAAAACGGCTATGACCGCTGTTCCTGTTCACTCATCAATCAGTACTGAGCCAGAGTACCAATCCTGACGTTTTGGCTGCATCACGAGCGTGAGGCATACCATGACAATAGAGGTCGTTTGGGTCACCGATACATTGACCATCCAACCAGCGATTGAGCAGGCGGTCGCTCATCTCAACGCGCACCTCGTAATCGTCACCAATCGAGCAAGCATGCCAGGGCCAACGCATTACAAACGTTCTAGTCAACGGGTTCGACCTGAAGCACTTTCAGAGCATAGGCATCATCCCAGGTCGCACGCAACCGCTTCTGACGTACACTCGTCTTCAACGTCGTCTCTTGACGGAGTACGTTCAGCACGAGTTGCCGAATGATCGCCAGATTATGCGCTGAGTTGCCGATACGCGCTCGGCTGTCATCCGCCGCAAACACCACGTCCAGCACCCAATGCACGCGGTTTTCAATCCCCCAGTGCTGCCGAATCGCATCAGCGATCCGCTCGGCCCCGAGTGGCAAACTTGAGATGTAGTAGCGCGTTTCCTCACTCGTTATTCCGTCGCTCGTTCGTGTGGAATGCACCATTACAACTGAGCGGAGGTGTGGCCAGCGCGTATAGTCGACGATATCTTTTACCTGGTCGCAACTGCGATACTCGCGCCGTTCCTGCCGTCCGTGGCCATCATTCGTGATGATGCAGCGATCGAGGTGGTCTTCCTCGATTGGCTCGGCAAAGATGCGTTCAACGTCGCGCATCAACTGTGGCTGATTGCCTTTGCAGGCGAGCACATAGTCACCACCTTGCGCCACAATTTGCTCGGCAATCGCCACCTGGCAGCCCATTGCATCAATTGTGACGATGCAATCGCTGATGTCGAGCAGCGAGAGCAGCAGTGGGATGGCGGTGATTTCATTCGATTTGCTGTCGACGCGAACCTGACCCAGAACGAGGTGATTGGCCGCCGAAAATGCGCTGACAAGGTGCAGTGGCGACAGAGCAATCGCGCGGTCGTGGGTGCGGCGTTCGGTTTTGCCGTCGATGGCAATCACATCGCCGGGCAGTTTGGCGCGAATGGTGTCGACCCAAGCGAGAAAGGCGTTCTGAAAGGCGGTTGGATTGAGGCGAGCAAAGACGCGAGCGAAGGTGTCGTGGGACGGAATGCCGCAGGGTAATTCCAGAAACTGCTGCAAAAAGGTGCGCTTGGCGTGACCATAAGCTTCGATATCGGTCCAGCCATCGGCACTGCTCAAGACTGCGCAAATGGCAATTGATATGATATCGATGAGTTTGTGGTGTTTGCAGCGGTCGATACGCGGGTCAGGCACATCGGCGAAATGGCGAGAAAGCGAGGTCGATTGTTCCACTATACACCTCCTGCTGCTGGAAACATCTCAAGGATGTGATTGTAGCATCAGCCACTCAGTAGCAGGCGCCTCGATAGTATGCACAAAGGCGCGACAAACATCATTACCAATCAAAATACGTCTCTTCCCAGGCATTGAAAGAGCATAGCAGAAAAGGCAACATTTGATACCTATTCATAATGCGTTGGCCCTGGCAAGCATGCCTCCTGCTCCTATCGATCTGCTGATCTGGTCACCAACACACTTCGATCAAGCAGATTATGAGCAGATACGTCCGAGCTGTCTTCATATGGTGATCTGCGAACCGAGAGGACTGGAGTTCCGGCGATGGTATCCGCGTTATGATCCACGCTGGCCATCCTATTTGGTCATAATTCCCTTTGATGCGGACGAGTTTGCCTTCATTTTGCAATCCGCATTACGAGGACCGCCGTTAGCACCTTTCGAGGCGGAGCGGGAGGATTAATGTACCTGAGTAGCATACAAGAGCGCTGTACTTGAGAGCTTTTCACGTGGTATTGTATTCTTCAGGCAGTACTCGAAGCGGCCCAACACGCGCTTGCAGCGGACGCCGCTTCGCGTCGAGCGAGATCGTGCGTTTTTCAGCGTCAGTATCTGCTACAATGTTCTTGCCATTTACAGGGCGGCGCCGCTAAAGCGCAACTCGTTAGCCGGCAACTATCAATCTTCCAGCCAGCCCTTCAACATTTCTATGAAATATCGTGCTACAATAAGCTCGTATTTTCCCACCCGATGAGTTCCATATGCCGCAGCCAGAAGACATCCATAACCAATTTCATTTGCTTGCGGCCCATCGCCGTACGCTTGTGCATTACCTTAAACAAGAAGCAATGGTGGGAAGCGCACACACGACCCCAGAAATATCGCATGGCATCTATGAAGCTCGGCAGGCCATTAGGCGCATCAAATTGACTCTTCGCGCGTGGCAAATGACAGTTGAAGATTTACCAGATGACGAAGCACTTGTTGAGCCGTTACTGATGCCGTTCGTCAACCAAAGTAGTGTACCAATTTACCGATTTCGAGCTGAATGTGAACAGGACGTTGATACCTTGCGAACAATTTTAGGCACGCGTGTCATGAAGATTATCAAGCTCAACGAGGCACCATTTCCAGACACGATTGTCGAGGTACATGGCAATGTATCGCTTGCCGAGCTTCAGGACGCGATGCGCAAGATTGAAGATGGCCACGTTATGCTTCAAACAGTTGCTCAAAGAGAAAACTATACCGGAGAAAGAAACTACGATTTGAGGTAGATATCTGACTTTACGGTCAACTCCACTTGCGTAGGTCGCCGGCTAACACGGCGTTGCAGTTGACCGCTTCGCGCACGAGATCGTCGTTTTTAAGAGAAGTCATTGCAGCGCTCGCGGCAACTGAACGCCAATCCGTTGGGCGAAAACCGTCAAGCGCACTCCGACCCTTCCATATAACTTTTCTGTTATTGCACTTCTTCTTTTCGGCTGCTACACTATCCTCACACGCTTTCGGCTCTACTGCTACTTAAAGGTGTGCGCGCTCCTTTTCTTTCATCGTCTTGCCAAAGGAGTACACATATGTCCATATCGTTTTTCCGTTCTCGCCAGTTCCCCCGACTGTGTAGCGCTCTTGTTGTTCCGTGGATTTTCCTCTATCTTTATTTTGCGATTCTCCCATCCTACCAAAGCGGCTTGTACCGCTTATCAGAGACACAGATTGAAACCGGTCATGTTGACATTCCTGGATACACATTTGAGCCTGTACACGGTCAGGGTAATTGGCGTGTCAATCTTGCACTATTCAGTCTGGTTACATCGCGGTGTTTGGTTGTGCCGATGATTATACTCTCGACATTGGCGTTGTTCCTCACGTCAGACAAGGTTTCCTGGCAAGAAAAGCTGGGCTGGTCTACGCTATGGATAACCGTGCTGATTATGCTATGGCTGACGGCTCCAGCAGCGAACGCGTTCGCAAGCTGGCTCATTGAGTAACTGTTGTGAAGCGCAGCTATCGCTAGTGACGGAAACTGGTAAAGCAAGTGTTCGCCCAACACGCGCTTGCAGCGGACGCCGCTTCGCGTCGAGCGAGATCGGGCGTTTTTCAGCGTCAGTTTCTGCTACAATGTGCTTGCCATTTATCGGGGCGGCGCCGCTAAAGCGCAACCCGTTGGGCGCGTCCCAGTTCGCATGTTCGCCTCGATCTCGCAGGTCGCTTTCTGTCTTTTTGGCATAAGAGTGCTGTGCAGCCACGAAGGAACGAATCGAGCGTGGGATGAAGGCCCGTTGTGCCGCGTGGTTCCAGTCAGCGTTTTCTCAACCCTGCGTGGTGCGAGCGCTCGTTGTGCTGGAAGTGGTTCCTTTCAAAATCTCGCACACTTCACGGTGGTACGAAAGCTCGTTATGCTGCGTGGTTCCGTTCAAGATTTTCGCAACCCTGCGTGGTACGAAGGCTCGTTGTGCCGGCGTAATACCGGTCAACGTGGTTCAGGTAAGCGCAGCTGCTCGTGTCGCATCAACGTCGGCGTCTCATGCTTCCATTCGGCTGTTTATCAAAGCTCACGCCCAACACGCGCTTGCAGCGGACGCCGCTTTGCGTCGAGCAAGATCGTGCCTTTTTCAGCGCCAGTATCTGCTACAATGTGATTGCTATCAATCAGTGGCGGCGCCGCTAAAGCGCAACCCGTTGGGCCGGGACTAAGCTCACGCCATCTCGAAACTCGCTCAATTATTTATGCGTCGGCCATACATTGCACCTGAGTGCTTGAAATGAAGCGTGTTCGCGGCTTATCATCTCGAACGAATTCGCAACTCAACAGTCGCCTGTGATGACACAATTGGGCATAGCAGTAATGATAGATTGAAAGTAACTCCTTTGAACTCTTCTCTCGTTAAAGCTTCTACCACCGCTCATTTGGCATTGCGCCTCGTAATTTGTCTGCCCGTCTTACTTTCCCTTATACATCATCTCATCATCTTACTGATTGGCGTAGCCTTTAGCTGGCTGTTCACTGACAGTTTTCCAGCTCTACTTTTGATAAGTGTGGGATGCAGTGCACACATCATCGTGCTGGTAAGTGTTATTGGAAGCTGGAAACCTTCGACGACATGGCTGGCCTTCTTAGTAGTGTGCATATTTTGGCTCGTTCGTGGATATTCCATATCGGGTTTCATGTTGTAAGGCCCTGTATATGCTGTGGAAGCATACATACTAAGTCATTATGCACATGCTATACGCCCTTCGCAATAATGCAATCTTTTGTAAACCCTTATTGCCCTATGTCACGGCCCAACACGCGCTTGCAGCGGACGCCGCTTCGCGTCGAGCGAGATCGGGCGTTTTTTTAGCGCCAGTTTCTGCTACAATGTGGCAGCCATTTATCGGGGCGGCGCCGCTAAAGCGCAACCCGTTGGGCAAGCACGCTCCATCTTCCGATTTTCAAAGCCTGTCTTCAAGCCTCATTCCTACAGTCTTACTTCTTTTCTTGCGCCTCGATATTCTTTCTTGAATACTCAAATTCCTTTCCGGCGACCTCGTTATCTATTATCGACGGCTCATTATCTATTATCGACGGCTCAAATTCCTTTCCGGCGACCTCCTATCCATTTCTGGCGACCTCGATCTTCAATCGCGACTGTCCACCCACCAATTCCGGCAAGTTGCAATCATCCGCGAGCTGGTCGTCTCGCGAGTGTGGTCAACTATTCCTCTTCACACGCACTTGGAGATCAGCACATTTCGCTTCAAGTGATCCATGCCGTTCCCACCACACGCACGGCTGGCAAAAGCAAACGCTGCAGCCAAACGATGTCCGTCGCGCACCACGCGGCGCGACATACGCATATGTGCATCAAGAAATGACTATGCGACGCGCCACGTGGACCGCTCCTCCTTCGATGCAAACGAACATTCGCAACTGATGGAAGGCGCAACGAAGCGGGCACAAACACCGCTGCGGGCACTCGCCTGCGTTGCGCCCGCCTCGTTGCGCAGCCATTATTCAAGCACAGTGGTAGATGAAACGTGGTATGATTGAGGCAAATACACGGTGGTCGGCAAACAATCGTGCTCGCCCAACACGGCGTTGCAGTTGACCGCCTCGCGCACAAGATCGGTGCTTTTTAAAAAAGTTTGTACCTGCGCTCGCGGCAACTGAACGCCAACCCGTTGGGCGGCAATTCATCACATCTCTTGCCATATCGATGGCTGCCGTTTATCTCCTGCAAACAAAGTAACTTTTCATTACATATCTCGTATACTCAGTAGTCTGACCGGAATTGCGAACTATGACAAACTTATGCGTCGATTGCTCAATATAGCCATCCATACTCTTGTGCTTGGCGTAGGCGTTCTTCTTATGGGTGCGAGTGTCCTCAATATGTATCACGACTATCAAGTCAGTCAATTTGGTGCCACAGCCATCGCCCAAGTGATTGAGAAACACGAAGACAGCCCTGGCAAAAATAGCACATACATCATCACATTCACTTTTACACCGCATCAAGACACCGAACCAATTACCAAGACGGAAAGTGTATACTTTGATACCTACCAGACGCTACAACCTGGCAGTCTTCTGCCAGTTCGCTATCTTCCGGCGCGTCCGACTCAAACACTTATCGACGGTCAGGCGCCGTTGCCCTTCTGGTCGGCCTTGATGGGAACTGCGTTCATAATTTTCAGTATTATTGATATACGTAAGGCAGTTCGTACAGATGATCAGTTCTTACGTTCGAAGCGACATGCACGAGTTTCGCAAGCGACGATAGATCGTCTCGAACGACAAAAACGCCGATGAGCGAATGAACTAAACCTTTGTGTACTGAAAGGCTACTATATACACAATCACCGCCCAACACGCGCTTGCAGCGGACGCCGCTTCGCGTCGAGCGAGATCGTACGTTTTTCAGGGCCAGTATCTGCTACAATGTGACAGCCATCAATCGGTGGCGGCGCCGCTAAAGCGCAACCCGTTGGGCCACTCAACGTAGTCGCCTCATCCTGTTGAATCTCTCGTTATTCAATTCGTTCTATTTGTCTCTCAGTTGGCGATTCATAAATAAATCAGGAGGCTGTTATGGGCAGTTCTGACTATTCACACTCCAAATGTGCATTTGTTGAGCTTGTGCCGATTGTTTCAACACAGCGGCCTTTTCCACTTGGGTCGCTAACCTTCGCTGCCCTTTCTTGTTTGCCCGATGCCTATGCGGACGAACTTACACTACCGGGCGAAGGCCAGAAAGTTCCGGTGCCCTACGGAAATCTTGTGGCTTATGCAGAATACTTGATTCATAAACACAACGATCCGCTCTTGCAATTTATCCTTCAATTCCACAACTATTTGGAAGAATGTTGCGTTTCACAAGCCACAACAGAACTACAGATTGCATCACCTCCTGTTGAGTTAATTACAGAAATTGAAACACTTCAAAATAATGGGCAACTTCTCGATCTGAATGATCCGGAAGTACAGCGCGCAGTAAAAGCAGGGCGGATCATTCTCTTGCCGTAATCGAACAGACAGAAGTGTACCAAAGGGTTATCTGTTCCATACCTGAGTGTCCAGAGGATGCGCGAGTAGGTGCACGTATCGTCTTCGAAATTTTCAAATCACTGCTTGCGAAACAGAGGGTGATATGTTCTCTACCTCTACGGCTCCCCGCAATACCAAGTGTGCTCTGGCCGTGGCCCAACACGCGCTTGCAGCGGACGCCGCTTCGCGTCGAGCGAGATCGTGCGTTTTTCAGCGCCAGTTTCTGCTACAATATGGTTGCCATTTACCAGCAGCGGCTCCGCTAAAGCGCAACCCGTTGGGCCCAAACTGTTAGGTCGTTTCTTTTTGAACGCCCTTTTACCCTTTCCGGTACTATTGCTCATTTCTATCTCTACACGTTCAAACAGCTATTTGCGGTGCTATCGTGCCAACTTGCTAGCACTGTTTCCTTTAACGTGAAACGTATACACTCGTTCAACGTAGATCTCATCAGACTACTACGAGAACGCTAGGGTTCAAACATGATATTTCTTAACTTCCTTGTGATTATGCTCGGCGTATGTGCAATGCTCTTTGGAGCCGCATGCTTTGGTGCCAAAGATTGGGTTTGGAGACTTGAGCAGAAACGCCTCCAGTGGAACGGCATTCGAGCCGAGCGGGCAGACGAATGGGATGATACTTTCTCATTGCACGGCGTTACCTACTTGATCATCGGTGCAGCATTAATCGCCCACGCCATTTGGCGCGCGTTTCGATAAACACACATTGACTACATTTCTGCGCGATGTGCCGAAAAATTGCTTCTTGGCTCGACGCAGGCGAAGAAAATCGCAACAGTCAAAATATAGGTAAAGGTGCACCACGCTCTAAGTGTGTATCGTGTTCGGGCCCAACACGCGCTTGCAGCGGACGCCGCTTCGCGTCGAGCGAGATCGGGCGTTTTTCAGTGCCAGTATCTGCTACAATGGTGCTGCCATCAATCGGTGGCGGCGCCGCTAAAGCGCAACCCGTTGGGCGAGTCTCAGTTCGTAATTTGTCTCGATCTCGAATGGCGTTTTATTGATTTCTAGCAAAACAACCCGATGCAGCCACGAATAAACCAATCGAGCCTGGTATGAAGGCTCGTTGTGCCGCGTGGTTCCGTGTCGCGCTTTCTCAACCCCGCGTGGTGCGAATGCTCGTTGTGCTGAATGTGGTTCCAGTCAACGATTTGCGCATCTGAACGTGATACCAAAGCTCGTTATGCCGCGTGGTTCCGTGTCGCGCTTTCTCAACCCCGCGTGGTATGGGCGCTCGTTTTGCTGAATGTGATTCCGGTCAACGTGGTTCTGCCGGGCGCAGCTGCTCGTATCAATTTAACGCCGGCAGCGTATGCCTCAACTCGGCTTTCTATGGGCGCTCTCGCCCAACACGGCGTTGCAGTTGACCGCTTCGCGCACGAGATCGTCGTTTTTGAGGAAAGTTTGTGCAGCGCTCGCGGCAACTGAACGCCAACCCGTTGGGTGGCTTTCGTTATACTCAGGGCTAGTATGGTCAATCTTCCTGTCGCAATTCTCTCCAACGATGTCGAACTTCTGAAGTGGTTTCAGCCCCATTTCGAAACCGTATTTGTATTACTCCATCCCTTTTTTGCTGTTTCGCCTGATGTGTATCAGCAGTTCACTCTTTCTAGTGCAGTCCCGACCCGACAGGAATGGCGCACGCTTGCCAAACCAATCACGTGGCTGGAACTGACCGCACGTGTTGGATTTTCGCATCGAGGCATGCTTCATACCACACTACTCCAAAGTTTCAAGACTGTTCGCCCTGACAATACGGAGGCCATTCGTCACCTTGACCAGTATCTAGCGGAGCATCACTATCTGGAACCAACCAATGGGACATTTGACGAATTGTTGCTTGATAGTATGCTTGATGCCTGCGCTCTGAATGACCAATCAACGGTCTATCTTGCGAGTGCGTTCGATCAGAGCGCGCATGAACAGTCGATTGCAGCAATCCGTTCTGATCCAGATGTGCGGCTCGGAATGGTACAGCCAGTTCTCTGGACGGTTGACCAGACCGTGTTCTTTTGTGTGCACTGGGATAGCTTTTATACCTGTATTGCCGGTCCGCGCGCCACGCTCACAACCTGGGCCAAGCGATACGCCTGGGAAGGTTTTTTTGCTGAGCCAGGAATGATGCTTTTTTGGGAAGAAGAACCAGGTGCGAAAAACTAGGTGCGTAAACACGCAGCCACCCAACACGCGCTTGCAGCGGACGCCGCTTCGCGTCGAGCAAGATCGTGCCTTTTTCAGCGCCAGTATCTACTACAATGTGCTTGCCATCAATCAGTGGCGGCGCCGCTAAAGCGCAACCCGTTGGGCGGCAATTCATCACATCTCTTGCCATATCGATGGCTGCCGTTTATCTCCTGCAAACAAAGTAACTTTTCATTACATATCTCGTATACTCAGTAGTCTGACCGGAATTGCGAACTA
>LJCR01001199.1 GCA_001399705.1 Kouleothrix aurantiaca | reverse complement strand
CAGCAGCTCGTCGTGCACCAGCTCGGCCAGCAGGCGCGATTTGCCAATGCCGGCCTCGCCCACCAAGGCGATGCTGCCGCCCGCGCCGCCCAGCGCCTGATCAACGGCGGCACGCGCACGGGCCAGATCGGCGGCGCGACCAACCAGCGGGCCGTGGGCGCGCGTCAGCAGGTTCAGGCGCGGGCCTTCGTCGAGCTCGGGGGTGAAGCAGGGCACAAGATGCGTGTAGCCTTTGGCGCGGACGGGCGGCTGGGCCTGGAGCTTGAAGCGATGCTCGGCGGCGCGCGCGGTCGTTGCGTCCAGCAGGATCTGGCCGTTTTCGGCGGCGTCCATCAGGCGGGCGGCGAGGTTTACGGCCGCGCCCATCACGGTGTACTCGCGGCGCGAGGGCGAGCCGACCGCGCCGGCAAACACGCGCCCACTGGCGACACCAATGCGCCGCAGCTGGAGTGGCCCGCCCGCACCAAGCGTGTGCATGAGCGCCAGCGCGCAGCCCACGGCCTGCTCGGCGTCGCGGCTTTGCGCAATGGGCGCGCCAAACAGCACGATCAGGGTATGACCGTCGGGGTGCAGATCGAGCTTGTTGACAGCGCCGCCATACTGCTCGACGATCTGCCAGATCTGCTCGATGCGCGCCTGGATGCTAGGCATGGCCTCGGCGCTATCGGCGCTGGCTGATGCGAGGAGCTGGCCGGCATCGCTGAGGTTGGCAAAGAGCATGGTGACGGGGCGCAGCTCGCCCTGGCTGGCCAGCGTGGGCGGGCCATCGGAAAGGCGCGCAAGGTGCTGGTCGAGCAGGTAGGGGCGCAGCGCCTCGATATGGTTGACGAGCGCGTGCAGCTCCCACGCTGCGTCGGCGCGCGTGGCCCAGGTGAAGGGCGCGGGCGGCGGGCTGGGCGCGGCCGGGGCAAGCGCTTCGAGGCAGTGGTAGCCCGGCCCCAGTGCGCTGAACCTGGGCTTCTGCGCCTGCAACTCATCGGCGGTGGCGTTGCCAAGTACGACGGCGCCCGGGCTGGCGTGGCGCTGATGATCCACAACCTCGCGCGCTGGTTCGCCGGCCACCAGCAATTCTAGCCGCTGCGCCGAGCCGACCTGGGCAAGCTGGACGCTGCCGCTGGCGAGGCCAATGCGAATGCGCAGGGTGAAGACGCCAACCGGCGTTGCGAGCGCGGCGAACTCGCCCATGCGGCGCTGCAGCTCAAGCGCGGTGGTGGCGGCGCGGTGGGCGTGGCCGCTGCCAATAAACAGGGCGGTGAGGGCGTCGCCGCTGAGCTTGAGCAGGCGGCCATCCCACTCGGCAAGCGTGCCGATCAGCATGCTAAACAGCGTGTTGATGGTGTGCGCCACGATTTCGGCACCTTCGCTGCCCAGCGTGCTAAGCTGGGCCGAGAACGCGGTGAAACCGCTCAGATCGGCGGCGAGCAATGTGCCGGTGGTGCTGTGCAGCTGGCCGGGCTGCCCGGCGACAGGCGTGCTGTGCAGGAAGTCGGTATATTCGGGAACGAAAGAAACGATAGTGTGTAGTAGTGCCTGCAAGCGCTCGATCACGGGGGCGAGGTCGGCGCTGGCTGGCTGGTTTGCTATGAGCAGCTGCTCGACCACATGCCCTGGGAGGTAGTTGGACAGGATCGCACGATCCGTGACCCGGTTCCGCTGTTCGTGAGCACTATTCACTGTATTGTTATGCCTAAGCGATAGGGTTGATTCTACCGCGAGTTGGACGGAAAGTAAATATTTGTTGCCGTCTGCCACGAACGTTGCAAGAACGGTTCCAGCCGCTTGCCTGCCCGGCGGGCATGTGTGCGTGGCTGCGCGGCCACCTGTTTCCGTTTATGGCTCGGTAAAAGGGAAACGCTGGAGGGTGTGGGGAAGCTACGACATGGCCGCGTAATAACGAAATTGTAACGTTTGGCCGGGCTATTCGAGCGGAATGGCGACTTCGACGCGGGTGCCGGTGCCGGGGTTGCTGCGGATCTGCATGGTGCCATGGACGAGGTGGGCGCGCTCTTGCATGCCGATCAGGCCGAAGCCGCCGCTGGCCGCGCCGGGGCGGCTGGTTGGCTCGAAGCCGCGCCCGTCGTCGGC
>LJCR01001198.1 GCA_001399705.1 Kouleothrix aurantiaca | reverse complement strand
GACCAGATCGGGCTGCTTATTCTGGCATTGCAGCGCGGCACCCTGCGCCTGACCCAGCTGATCGACAACCTGCTGGAAAGCGCACGCATCGAAGCCGGGCGCTTTGCGATTCGGCAGCGCCCGCTCGCGCTGGACGAGGTGGTCGAAGAAGCGCTGGAGCTGACGCGCCCGCTGCTTACGCAGCGCGAGCAAAACGTCGCGCTCGATCTGCCCTTCCCGCTGCCGCAGATCAATGGCGACGCGCCACTGCGCACGCAGGTGTTTGTGAACCTGCTCGCCAACGCCAACAAGTTCGCGCCAGCCGGCTCGACCATCACTATTGGCGGCGAGGTCGACCTAAAATCTGTTACGCTATGGGTGGAGGACCAGGGGCCGGGGTTGCCGCAGGGCAATGGCGGCGCGCTGTTCGGGCAGTTTGTGCGCTCGGCCGGCGACGAGCGTGAGCAAAGCGGCGTGGGCCTGGGCTTGTGGATCGTGCAGACGATTGTGGAGCGGCACGGCGGCACGGTCGCGGCGCAGAACGGCGCGCCCGGCACGCGCATCCGCGTCACACTTCCGCGCCCGGCGGGATGGTGAGCGGCGGTTGCAAGTTTGCAGGTTTGCAGGTTACAGGTTTGAAGGTTTGCAGGTTGAACGTTAGGAAAGGTTTGTCTTTGCCCGCTGATGCAACCTGCAACTTTTCAACCTTCAACTCGCCAACCGCTTCGCGCCCTTTGCGGCCTTTGCGGTTCATTTCTCTGCTCGTCGTTCGCCTGCCCTGAGCTTGTCGAAGGGTCGGTCGTCGCCCAACCAAAGGTTTGTATGAAAATACTTGTTGTAGACGATGATCTTGAGCTGCTGGGGCTGATTGGCTTTGCGCTGCGCCAGGCCGGCTACCTTGTGATCGAGGCGTCCGACGGGCCGGGCGCGCTCGATACCTTTGCGCGCGAACAGCCCGACATGGCCATCCTCGACGTGAACCTGCCCGGACTGAGCGGCTTCGAAGTGTGCCGGCGCATCCGCGCCGAAAGCGCCGCGCCAATCATGATGCTCACGGTGCGCAACAGCGAAGAAGACCAGGTGCACGGCCTCGACAACGGCGCCGACGACTACCTGACCAAGCCGTTCAGCCCGCGCACCTTGCTGGCACGCGTGCGCGCCCTGCTGCGCCGCGCCGAGATCGACCGCCCCTCGCCGCTCCATGCTGGCGCGCTGGCGCTGGATGTCGAGCGCCAGTCGGTCAGCGTGCGCGGCGCAGCGCCGATTCGCCTCACCAGCCTGGAGTTCCGCCTGCTACAGTATCTGCTCGCCAACGCCGGGCACACCATCAGCACCGAGCGGCTGACCAGTCACGTCTGGGGCTATCGCGGCGTTGGCGACAAGCAGCTGCTCAAGCAGCTTGTGCACCGCCTGCGCCAGAAGATCGAACAGAACCCCGCCGAGCCGGAGTACGTCGTCACCGTGCCGGGGATTGGCTATCTCTTGCAGACGTAGGCGAAGGGAAGTTCACAACGGAGGCACGGAGATTTTGAGGAACAAGTACAAAACTCGAGACACGAGACGCGAAACACAAGCGACGTTCAGCTCCATGTCTCGTGTTTCGTGTCCCCCTGTCTCACTTTTCCCCGCTAGCGCGCCCACTCCGGCGGTGGGGCGACGAGCGTCAGCGGCGCGCCGGTGTGCGGGTGCGGCAGCTCCAGCCGCTCGGCATGAAGCAGGTGGAAGGGCATGGGTACGCCGTTCCATTCCACCGGCCCGCCGTAGCGCGCATCGCCGACAAGCGGAAAGCCCAGGTGCGCGAGGTGCAAACGAATCTGGTGGGTACGGCCAGTGAGCGGGAAGGCGCGCACGAGCGCCCCACCCTCGACACACCGCTCGACACGAAAGCGCGTGTGCATGCGCTTCACCCGCGAGCCGTTTGGCAGCGCGCGGCCAATTTCCTCGGCGGGGTAGGCGCGAAACACCCCGCGCGCGCTGCGCCCATGGCCGGTCAGCACTTCGAACTCGTCGGCGGGTGGAAGGCCTGTGCAGAGCGCCAGATACTCCTTGTGCGCCAGCCCATTCGCAAAGGCGCGCTGCAGCGCCGGGTTGATTGCCGGGTTCTTCG
>LJCR01001197.1 GCA_001399705.1 Kouleothrix aurantiaca | reverse complement strand
GCTCTATGGTATGCTATAGCCGTAGCGATTAAAGGCACTCCGCACGATACCGTCGCTTTAGCCTGAAGGACTCGCCGCATGCCTGCTACCCCAGCCGCGCTGCGCATTGGCTGCATCCACTACCAGGTATCGTTTCCCTACTGGGCCAGCGTGGCCCAGGGCATCAACGCGCGCGCGGCCGAGCGCGGCGCCAGACTCATTCTGCCCACAATCGACCCCGAGGAAGACCTGCCCGGCGCGCTCAGCGAGGTGGTGGGCCAGCGCCCCGCCGCCGTGATCCTGACCAACATCGTGCTGGGCTACTACCCCGAAGCGCCACGGCGCCTGCGCGAGGCGGGCATCCCAATCGTTGGCGTAGAAGTTGGGCCTGACGCAAATTTTGCCGCCGTGGTACGCGCCGACGAGCGCCAGGGCGCTGATCTGGCGGCCGAGCGCCTGTTTGCGCTGCTGGGCGGGCGCGGGAAAGTGGCGCACATTCGCGGCGTAACCAACGCGCCGCACCGTGGCAGCGCCTTTGCCGCAGCGCTGGCGCGCCACCCGGGCGTGGCGCTGGCCTACGAAGGCGACGGCATGTGGACGCAGGAGGACGGCGCGCAGATCATGCGCGCGGCGCTGGCCGCCGACCCGGCGATTCGCGGCGTGTTTGCGCATAACGACCTGATGGCTGTTGGCGCGCTCGACGCGATTGCCGAGCTTGGGCATGCTGGCGAGATCACTGTGGTGGGCTTCGACGCCGACCCCGAGGGCCTGATCGCCATACGCGAAGGCCGCCTGGCCGCAACGGTGTATCGCGCGCTGTATGGCATTGGCCGCGCCGCCGTCGATGCTGCGCTGAGCGTCGCCGAAGGCGCAACGCCCGAAGCCGACATTGTTGTGCCGGTGAAGCTGATCACGCCCGACAACCTGGTCGAAGCTACGCTCGACACGGTCTACCTGCTGCCCGGCCTGCTGCGCGAGCTTGTGCAGGCGAACCACACGCAGCGGCAGACGCAGCAGGAAACAATCGCCGCCCAACGGCTGCTCATCCGCGAGCTTTCGACGCCAATCATCCCGATCAGCGACGACATACTGATCATGCCGCTGATTGGCGCGATCGACAGCAGGCGCGCCATGCAGGTAATGGAGTCGATCCTGCAGGCGATTGTCGAGCATGGCGCGCAGTTTATGATCATCGACATCACCGGCATCGCAGTGGTCGATACCGCCGTGGCGCACCACCTGATCCAGACGGCACGCGCGATTCAGCTGCTGGGCGCGCAGATCATCCTGGTGGGCATCAGCCCCGAGGTTGCGCAGACAATGGTGGGGCTGGGGATCGACTTCAGCAGCCTGATCACGCACGCAACACTGCAAACCGGGCTGGCATTCGCGCAGAACTTCCTGGCCCGGCGTGCGGCGCGCGCGGCGGCGAAACACTAACACAGCTTGGTAGAAGTTCGTTTCTGCGTGCGAAGAAGGACGAATGACGAACGACCAGGCTGCGCTTCGGCGCTCGTCTACAGAATTGCCAAGAAGCTGCACGATTCGCCATTTGACAGCCCTTCTCAGTGATCCCTGTAGCTTGTTCTCTTGCCAAACACCTGTAAGTCGTGAGGCGCATATGTACGAAGTTCCCGCGCGGCTGGCGCGCAGCATGCTGTTTGTGCCCGGCGCGCGCCCCGACATGATCGCCAAGGCCGCGCGCAGCGCCGCCGACAGCATCTGCCTCGACCTGGAAGACTCGGTTGCGCCCGACCAGAAAGAGGCCAGCCGCGCCAATATCATCGAGGCGCTGCACAGCCCCGGCTTCGGGCCGCGCACGCGCATGCTGCGCATCAACGCGCTCGACACGCCCTACGCCTACCGCGATGTGATCGAGGTGGTTGAAGCAGCCGGCGGGCAGCTCGACCTGATTATGCTGCCCAAAACAAGCGGCGCGCGCGATGTCCAATTTCTCGACACGCTGCTGACGCAGATCGAGGCGCGGCAGGGGTTCACGCGGCGCGTCGGCATCGAGGCGCAGATCGAAACGGCCAGCGGCTTTCTGTGGGCGCGCGAAATCGCGCAAAGCTCGCCGCGCCTGGAAGCGCTGATCTTCGGCCCGGGC
>LJCR01001196.1 GCA_001399705.1 Kouleothrix aurantiaca | reverse complement strand
CGTTTGTCGACGCGATCAGCCGCGACGCGCAGGCCGCCGCCCAGCCACGCCGCGCCTTCTACAAACGCCTGTGCCAGCGCTGGCTCGACCGCGCCTACGAGCAGATGCCGGTGCTGCGGCGCTTCACCCGCAGCGGCCACGAGGCGCTGATCGAGCGCTTCCGGCGGCTCGACCGCGAGCAGATGCCCGCCACCCAGGCGCGCCTGCGCCGCCTGCTGGCCGGCCGCCGCCCCGACCTGAGCAGCGTGGCTGCACCCGGCAGCGAGCTGGCGACCCTGCGCCGCGAGCTGCAGAAGCAGCGCCGCCACAAGCCCATCCGCCAGCTCTTTCGCGAGATTCCGCAGCTGCTTGGCCAGCTCAAGCCCTGCATGCTGATGAGCCCGCTGTCGATCAGCCAGTTTCTCGACCCGGCGCTGCCGCCGTTCGACCTGGTGATTTTTGACGAAGCCTCGCAGATTCGCACCGAAGACGCGATTGGCGCAATTATGCGCGGGCAGTCGCTGATTGTGGTGGGCGACAACCGCCAGCTGCCGCCGACGAGCTTTTTCGCTACCGACGACGAGCCCGACGAGGACGATGACGCGGCGGGCGAGATCTACGAGAGCATCCTCGACGCAGCGGGCGCGGCTGGCCTGCCCACGCGCCTCCTGCGCTGGCACTACCGCAGCCGCGACGAAACGCTGATCACCTTTTCGAACCAGCAGTTCTACAACGCGCGGCTGGCGACCTTCCCGAACGCCCACGCTGCGCCCAATCGCGGCGTGCGGCTCGAAATTCCACGCCGCCGTGCGCGCGCCCGAGAAGTCGCCGACCTCTTCCTGCGCCGTGGCGACAGCTGCAACCGTGGCGGCCGGGCGGTCTGCCGCCAGCAGGCGCAGCGCCTCGGCCACGGTGAACGCGCCAATTCGGTTGTCGAGCCCGCGCGCCACCAGGCGGCGGTGCGGCATGTCGTAGGCGGGCGCGTCGATCACGCCCACGGTGCCCACGCGCACCAGCGCCTGCGCCTCGGCCTTCGTGCGCACGCCAATGTCGATCCACATGTCGTCGATCTTGCTGGCGTGCTCGCGCTCGTCGCCCTTCAGCAGGTGGATCGGCTTCTTGCCAACCACGCCGATCAGCTCGCCGCTTTTGCCGAGCAGGCGGATGCGCTGGCCCACCAGCACCTGCGGGTCCCAGCCGCCCACGCCAGCAAAGGCCAGAAAGCCATCGTCGTCGATATACGTCACGGCGATGCCGATCTCGTCGATGTGGCCGGCCAGCAGCACGCGCGGCGCGCCGTCCTGCCCTTCCAGCACCGCAAAGGAATTACCGCGCACATCCGACCAGACGCGGTCGGCAAAGCTGCCGGTGTAGCCGCGCCACAAACGCGCGGCGGCGGCCTCGTCGCCGGAGGGGCCGGGCGTGGCCAGCAGCTGCCGCAGGAAATCGAGGCCCTGGCTGGTGAGCGAAACGGGCATTGGTTCGCCTTTCTATACTGATTGAGTCGGGGAGATTATAGCGCGAAAGGCGTGGGGAGCGGGAAGATCGTCAGGGAGTAAGAATTATCCGCAGATTACGCAAATTACACAGAGAAGCTTTCGAGCGCCAAGACCAAACTCTGTGGCCTCCGTGCACTCTGTGGCTTAGCGAATCTGGTCTGCGTAATCTGTGGATAATGTGCGCTAGCGCAGCGTCTGCGCGGGGATGGGCGCGTGTGGCACGGCGGCTTCGCCAAGCGCAAAGAGGTGGCGGGCCTGATCGAGCTGGCGCGCCGAGTCGGCCATGCGCAGGGTGGCGCGGTTGGCGTTCTGGATGCTCAGGCTGCTGTAGAACTCCAGCATGCTGTCGATCGCCTGCCGCTCGATCTCCAGCCCGGCCAGGTAGCTGGTGTGCGCCTGCGCCAGCGGCGCGGGTGGGGCCAGTGCGTCAATCGTGCGGTAGGCCGCGTCGATCTGGTCGCGCAGGGTGCGTGCCGCAGTGGCGTGCGCAATCGACGAGCCGCCGGGCTGGCTGGTGGTGGCGCGGTAGGTGTCGAGGGCCGCGCGAAGCTGGGCGAGTGGCGCGTCGAGCGCGCTGAGGTAGGCCAGCACGGCGGCATCGCGCGTCAC
>LJCR01001195.1 GCA_001399705.1 Kouleothrix aurantiaca | reverse complement strand
GGAACGCATCCAGCTCGGGAATGTCCCACAGCCGAGCGACGATGGCGAGCTGGGCGGCGTGCAGGTCGAGCGTATCCCAGCCCCGCGTTAGTTCCTTGTATATTTCTCGCTTCAACCCACACCACGACGCGCCGGCTGGCGACAAACGGGCTGTCCGGCCTCGGCTGCTCGTTTTAACGAAAGGTACCGGCTGTCCTTTGATGTTCATCAGGATGTTGCCCTGTTGGGTGTAGACAAGCGTTTTCCGCGCATAGTCCTCGTTCGTATCAGTGTAGGCGGTGCGCCCTAACGCTTCTCGGACTGCTTGGGCGGCGTCCCACTGCCGCTTCACTTGGTTCTCGTAGGTTTCGCGATATTTCCCAAGGCTCTGCATATACCTCAGGATATGTTGCGAGGCCGGGTTGTTCGCCCGGTCGAAGAACTCTCCGACCCACGCGCACTCTTCCGCCGTTTCCTTCTGCTTGCGCGGTTTGTTGTAGGGTTCGCCCGTCACAAAGTCCACACGGTCCTCCTTGCCAAACTCGCCGCGTTTCTCCAGTTCGACGATTTCCGAAAGCACCTCATCGGTGCCGAGCCAGATAATCTGGCGGGCCTTGTTGCGGTCGCCGCGCCAGAAGATTTGCTTCGTCAGGTCGATGCTCGTTATATTTTCCCGGAAGCGCTGCAAGAACGTCTCGGCGCTATAGTGCTTCGGGTGATGCTTCTTGCCCTCGAAGAGCGCGAGCACTTCGGCTGGTACCACCACCAACCCGGTCTCCTCGTCAACAAACCCGTTGAAGTAGCGCCAGGCCAACAGCCGCCACGAGGCCAGGTCATTGCCGAGGCTCGGCAGCGCGTAGGCAAACGCTTCGCGGGTCGTCTTGCTGACGGGAACAGCGCGCAGCCGGTACTCTGTCGGCCGTGTAATTGTTGACACATCCTTCTCCTTCTTGACGTTCTAGTCAGAAGGTGCTATACTAAGTGTAGTCCTTTTCGCATAGCCCTTCTGGTCTTTTGAGCCGCCGTGTGTTCGTAGCACTCGGCGGCTTTTGGTTCTCCAACAACGAACACCGCTCGATTGAGCGGTGCCTCACAGGGAGCGTATCCCTATCCAAGTTGTGCGTACCCTGTACGGGCGTTCCTCGGAGCCTACACGGGGCGGTGCGCTGCAACGAGCTGTCGGCCGGCGTCCGTCGCTACAAAGCGACTTTCACTATTGCGGGCCTTCCCATAGAGCCGAGTCGCCAGCCCTGCCTTCACCAGCCGCGCGCAATAGCTGCGCACCGAGCCGCGTGGGATACCGACGCGTGCTGCCAGCTCGATGGAGGTGATTGGCTCATCCGCTGCCACCAGGCCGGCGAGGGCGCGCTGCTGGCCGTCAGCAACTGGTTCCCCCAACACCATCTCCACGATGCTGACTTCACAAGGGTAGGTGTGCAGGAGACCCTGCATCACGCGGATGGTACTCATCGGCAGGTCACCTTCAATGGTGATGCGCAGTGGGGTAACCGGCTCCGCAGTTTCGGTAGTCATAAGAGCCACGGTGTGTCCTCCTTCTGGGTATTCCAATGAGAACTGCACACGCAGTCCTCTACACAAGATTGCCCCTCCGTCTCCCGATTAGTGAGACAGTGTGACAACGCTCTTCACAGTTCTCTATACTCAGTATACTCTTTTACCCCTTATGTTTCGGACCACCCTTCTGGACTTGTTTACCGCACTAGGATGCCCATCAGCGTCTTTCAGGGTCTTGATGACGAAATTGCAACTTTGCGAAACGTCGCTCAGATTGGAAGGGTTCGCTTATCACCTCCACCGGATACGCAGTGGGAGCCACGAACAATGAAACGTTTCTTCACGCAGGGTAAGCTGACGAGCGGGAAGCCCCAGCAACGAACAACTCTTCACGCGGGGACAATCTGAAGCGTGGGCGTTTCAAAAAAATAAGTTCGGCGCTAAAACTTCAGCTTCCTAATGCGGAGAAATCAGCGAGGAGAACCAGCACAGGCGAGAACCACTCGAACAATTCTCCCATATATCCACCTATACAAAAATACAATCCTGCATCACAAAGCCAAATTTGGCCGATTGCACCGCCGAGTGCTTTAC
>LJCR01001194.1 GCA_001399705.1 Kouleothrix aurantiaca | reverse complement strand
CTTCAATTGCGCTGATCCGCAACGCCGGCTCGAGCCGCTGATCTTCGATAAACGGCGTGGTGTTGCGCAAAATGCGCGCCGGCTCGCCAATACGGCCAAGCGCCAGCAGGCCACTGCGCGCCAGCGCGGCGTCGAGCGTGGGGCGCTGCTCGGCCGGGTGCAGGGCGTGCAGTGTGATCCACCGCGCCAGCACGGCTTCGTCGGCGGCGACAGGCGTGGAGATCGGCAGGCGCAGTTCAGCCTTGCCCAGCAGGTGCTCGACCAGATCCCAGCCAAAGTCGTGTGGCGCAGTGGAACTAAGCACGAGGTTCATCATCTGCGTGTTTGCAAGATCGGCTGGGAGCAGGTTGAACAGGCGCATCCGGAAGTTGGGCGCGCTGGCCTCGGCTGCAAGGGCAGTGTTGATTGCTGCTTCGAGCGCGCCGCCATTGGCCTGCAGCAGCGCGGCGGCTTGCTCGCGCATGTGCTCGGCACCATTGCCACGCAGCTGGGCCAGGCCCGCAATCACGCGCAGCGTCCAGGCGCTGTTCGCCGGGGCGCGCTCGCGCAGGCAGCGCCCGAGCAGCAGCATAAACGGCGGCTCGCTGAGGGCGCGATTCCACAGTTGCTCGTACAATGGCGAAGGGTCGTCGAGCATGGTGGCGAGCAGCAGCGCCAGCTCGCGCTTGATTGCGTCGATCTGCGTGATAATATGGGGCGGCGCATACAGCTCGCCAAACCCGGCGCGCTGCTGCTCCAGCACGTCCAGGCGCGCCCGGAGGCGCGCGGCGATTGCTGCGGCGGAAGCTGGGGCCATACGGCGGTCTCCTGCTCGGCGGGCGCTGGTATTCAGTGTATGATACACCGGGTCGCGCGGTTCTTGCATAATGAACGCGCGTGGGGCGCTTTTTCGCAGGTAGGTTTGTCTGCTCGGGCCGCAGGGCCGTGCTTTCTTTCAAGCCAGTGCCAGCTTGAAGGCAGCTTGCTCAGGCCGCAGGGCCGCTAGAAGTGCTTGCCAGCACGGCATGTACTTGCGATGAAAGCAGTGCCAATTTCAAACTAGCTTGCTCAGGCCGCAGGGCCGCTAGAAATACTTGCCAGCACGGCATGTACTGCTGTGAAAGCAGTACCTATTTCAAAGCAGTGTGCTCAGGCCGCAGGGCCGCTAGAAATACTTGCCAGCACGGCATGTACTTGCGATGAAAGCAGTGCTAGCTTCAATCCAGCTTGCTCAGGCCGCAGGGCCGCTAGGGCTCCCGCCCCAGCACCCCGGCCAAGGGCTAGCGCCCTTGGAACCCGAATGAGTGCCGGAGCAAATGAAAGGTAATGCGGTCATGCCTCCGTTGTGCCATTATGCTGGCAACGAACGATGAGAGTAGCGCTGTTTATAGAAACTATCAATTTGGCATATGCTGCATCGTCAGATGCCTGCGCAGCCCGCAACGGAGGCATGACAGCCCAGCGCCGTCGTTGCCGACCACATCAAATTCGGGGTTCGGGGCAGCGCCCCGACGCCGGGTGCCGGGGCGGCGCGAGCCCCGGCGGCCTTGCGGCCTGAGCAAACTGCCTTACCCAAAGCACTGGCTTACGAACCAAACAAGCGGAATAAGGGTTAGCACAGCCCACGGCCCTGCGGCCCGAGCAATAGCATATCGGGCTGACGCAGCCCGCAGAGCGCGAGGGCGCGCAGCCCTCGCAGACACACCGAAGGAGCACAAAATGCACGGCGGCGACATCATCGCGGGCGTCCTGGCGGCGCAGGGCGCGCAATTCCTCTTCACCCTCTGCGGCGGCCACATCTCGCCCATCCTCAGCGGCTGCAAGGCGCGCGGCATCCGCGTGATCGACACGCGCCACGAGGCCACCGCCGTCTTTGCCGCCGACGCCGTTGCGCGCCTGACGGGCCGCCCGGGCGTGGCAGCCGTCACGGCCGGGCCGGGCCTCACCAACACCATCACCGCCGTCAAAAACGCCCAGGTCGCCCAGTCGCCGGTGGTGCTGCTGGGCGGCGCTGCGCCAACCGTGCTGAAAGGGCGCGGCGCGCTGCAAGACATCGACCAGCTGGCCCTGATGCGCCCGCATGTCAAGTGGGCGGCGGCCGTGCGCCGCG
>LJCR01001193.1 GCA_001399705.1 Kouleothrix aurantiaca | reverse complement strand
TCTCGGCTTCCATCACATCGCCGGCCTGCATGTAGCGCGGCGGCTTCAGTCCCATGCCCACGCCGCTAGGCGTGCCGGTGGTGATGATCGCGCCAGGCTCCAGCGTCTGCCCGCGCGAAAGCACCTCAAGCGTGGTCGGGATGTCGAAGATCAGGTCGCCCACCGTCGAGTCCTGGCGCGTTTCGCCATTCAGGCGCAGGCGCAGGCCCAGCGCGGCCGGGTCGGCGATCTCGTCGGCGGTGACGATCCACGGGCCCATCGGGCAGCTGCGGTCGAGGCTCTTGCCCTTGTAGAACTGCTGATGGCGGTTCTGCAGGTCGCGCGCCGAGATGTCGTTGAGGATGGTGTAGCCGAAAATGTGGCCCATCGCGTCGCCCTTGGCGATGTTCTTGCCGCCTTTGCCGATCACAAACGCCAGCTCGACCTCGTAGTCCAGCTCCTTGGTGACGTTCGGGTCGAGCGGGATGGTGTCGCCGTTCGCGCAGACGGTTGTGGCGGCCTTGGTGAAGAAAACCGGGTGCGGCGGCAGGCTCGGCTCCAGGCCCTTGGCGCGCATCGACTCGTAGGCGTGCTCGACATAGTTCATGCCCAGGCAGATGATATCCTGGCGCGGGCGCGGGATCGGCGCCAGCAGGATCACGCCGTCGAGCGGCTGGCCGTCGGCATCGCTGGCAACAATCGCACGCGCCTGCTCCAGCAGCGCTTCCCCGCCCTCGATCAGCGCGAGCATGCTCGGCGCCAGCTCGTCCAGCGCCACAATCGTTGAGTCATCGCGCAGCGCCCCAACATGAACACCGGCGTAGTCTCGGTAGGTAATCAGCCGCATGCGGGTCTCCTTATTCGATCGGCAGTGTTCGCGGCAGCCGCGCGGCCGGGCGCAGCGCCTGCCCGATAGTACCACACTTCTGCGGCGGCACGCGTGGAATCAAATCAAGAACCGCAGAACCGCAGAACCACGGAACCGCAGAACCGCAGAACCAAGAACCGCAGAACCACGGAACCTGCGTGAATCCTCGCTTCTGACTCCTGCGCAATTAGTGCTATGATCAGCCCACGTGATGCCAGAAATCGATCGTCGAAGAGAGGACCATGCCGTGATTGCATACACCATGACGCTGCGCTGCCGAATCGCCAACCGCACCGGGATGCTGGGCCGCCTGACGACCACAATTGGCGAGCATGGCGGCGATATTGGCGCGATTGATATTGTGCGCGCCGAGCGCGACGTCATGATTCGCGACGTTTCGGTGCGCGTGCAGGACGATGCGCATGGCCAGCGCCTGATCGACGCGATCAACCAGCTCCCGGGCGTGGAGGTGCTGCAATCGAGCGACCGCGTGTTTCTGGCGCACCTGGGCGGCAAGCTCGCCATCCAGAGCCGGGTTCCGCTGAAAACTCGCGACGACCTCTCGATGGTGTATACGCCCGGTGTGGCGCGCGTGTGCCAGCGCATCGCCGCCGAGCCCGAGGCCGTGCACAGCCTGACGATCAAGCGCAACAGCCTGGCCGTAGTCACCGACGGCAGCGCGGTGCTGGGGCTGGGCAACCTGGGCGCGGCGGCGGCGCTGCCCGTGATGGAAGGCAAGGCGATTCTGTTCAAGGAGCTGGCCGACATCGACGCCTACCCGATCTGCCTGCAAAGCCAGGACGCCGACACGATCGTCGCGACGGTCGAGCAGATCGCGCCGGTGTTTGGCGCGATCAACCTGGAGGATATTGCCGCGCCCAAGTGCTTCAGCGTCGAAGATCGGCTGCGCGCCAGCCTCGACATCCCGGTGATGCACGACGACCAGCACGGCACGGCGGTGGTGGCGCTGGCGGCGCTGCGCAACGCCCTGCGCATTGTTGGCAAGCGCCTGGAAGACGTGCGCGTGGTGGTGAATGGTGTGGGCGCGGCCGGCACCGCGATCATTCTCAACCTGCTGGCGGCGGGCGTGGGCGACGTGCTCGCGTGCGATCTGCGCGGCATCCTGCGGCGCGACGATGTCGATGCGCTGCCGCCCATGCAGCGCCGCGTGGCCGAATCGACCAACCGCGAGCTGCGCGCGGGCGGGCTTGCCGACGCGCTGGAGGGTGCCGACGCCTTTATCGG
>LJCR01001192.1 GCA_001399705.1 Kouleothrix aurantiaca | reverse complement strand
GGGCGCAATATCGTCGGTGGTATTGAGCAGCGTGGCCTTCACGGCAGCAGCGCTTGGGTTCGGCAGGCCACGCGCCGCCAGCCACTGGCGCACCAGCGCTCCCGCGCCCGCCACCAGCGGTGTGGCCATCGAGGTGCCGCCCGAGTAGGCGTAGTTCGCGTCATATTCGCCCCAGAGCGCGCTGGCGCCGGCGACGTGCGAGCGATTGGAAAGAATATTCGTGCCGGGTGCGACAATATCGGGCTTGGTGCGGCCATCGTCGGTTGGGCCGCGCGACGAGAACGCCGCCATGCCATTCGCGTCGTCGGAAGGCAAATCAGTGCCGATTGGGTCGGCCGAGAGGCAGAATTTCTGGCTGAATTCGAGCCAGAAGCGCTGGCTCAAACCGCCAGTGGAGCGTTTGCTTTCGCTGGCGCCCACGGTAATGACATTTTTCGCGGTTGCGGGGGTCAGCAGCGAGTCGGGGTCGATCACGCCATCGCCGTTGTAGCACAGCCCCAGATCACCATAGGTGCCATCGATGCCCGAGTTGCCGGCCGCAAAGAAGATCGCCATGTCGGGATGATCCCACACAAACTGGTCGGTGCGGCGCGCAGTGGCGGGGTAGCCGCCAAACTGCCCGGCAGGATCGCTCGACGGGCCAGTTTCGTCGCCCCAGCTGTCGGAGTGAATGCGCGCGCCATCGGCGTAGGCCTGCGCGAACATCGGGTAGTAATCGTCGTCAAGGCCGATCAGGTTGCCTTCAGCATCAGTTTCCAGCGCCTGCACCACCAGCTTGGCCTCGGGCGCAACGCCCGCGAACGAGCCAGTATACTTGTGCTTGCCCGGCTGCGCGCCCGATTGCACGCCCGCGCCAACCGCCGAGCCAGCGACATGCGTGCCATGCCCGAACTCATCGGCCAGCGTGCCGCCCGGCGCGAGAACGTGCGCCGCTGCCACGCGCCCGGCGAAATCGGGGCTGAGCGTGGCGGGGTTGCCTGTGTCCAGCCCCGAGTCGGCGATGGCGATTGTTTGCCCGGCGCCATACAGCCCGCGATCCTGCCACGCCGCATTGACATGCATAAAACCGCGCGCCACATCGTTCAACAACCTGGGTTTGCCAGCCGGTTCAACCCAGCGCACTGCGGGCAGGTTCGCCACTTGCAGCAGCGCCGCCGAGCTGGCCAGCGCCGAGGGCTGCACGGCGGCTGCGCGCATCTGGCTCGCCAGTGCGCTTTCCTGGCCGGGCCACGCAATCACGTGCAAGGGGCCGGGCGCTGCGCCTCGTTCGAGCGCGCCATACAGCGTCGGGGAGATTTTATCGGCGAGCGTAAAGGGCTGCTGCGCCACGACCGCCGGCAATTGTGCGGCGGCGGCAAGCTGCGCAGGCGTGCCGCGCACGAGGTAGGCGAATTCGGGAATATATTCAAGAATTTCCAGGCCAGTGGCCGCCAGCGCGTCGCGGTCGGCAGTGGCGATTGGGCCGGAAAACTGGATAATACGATAGTCGCCCAGGGCAGGGGCGGCGAGCTGGCTGGCAGCCTGTGCCGGCGCGACGCTCGGGCGCACGCGCGCGCTATAAAGGAGCAACGGGGGCGGAGCAGCGGGTTGTGCCGCCGCAACCGCCGCCGAGGCAATGCAAAGCGCAATAATCCATAGAACCTTCACGACGCGCATGAATCCTCCCATCGGCCAAGATACGCGGGCGTATATACAGAAAGACGGATACGGCCCATGCTACACAGCTTCGTGCGCTGGCGCCATAGCCCATCTATCCTAACTCTTGGCGCGGCGAGGGAGTTACGCGCGGTGAATGAAGTGTGATACGCTCACACGCGCGCCGGGTCGGCGGCCATGCGCTCGCAGAAGAGCAGCGTGCCGGCCGCAACACAGATTGGAATGGCGATCAGATTGAACAAAGGAATGCTGACCATGCCGAGCGCGATCAGGCCAAAGCCGCCGGTAGCGGGCAGGTGGCGGCGGATCGCGCCCAGCTTCTGGCGGAAACCGAGCTGGCGGCGCTCGAGCGGGTAATCGAGGAAATCGAGGCAGGCGATCGTTGCACCCAGCACGATGCTGCCCACTGTAGCCAGCACCTGCCCCGCAACAGGAAT
>LJCR01001191.1 GCA_001399705.1 Kouleothrix aurantiaca | reverse complement strand
CTCTGGAAAATTAAATTTCCCTGTACTCAGCTTCCAGGAAGCTCAAGCCAGTTTTATTTCAATCTGATACTCAGATGAGCTTCCTGGGGGCTTGCCCGTTGTAAAGAATTTATTTTCCAGACTATTAACGCACTGGGGTACGATCAGTCTGCACATGATGGAAATTACGCAGATGATAGGTGCCGTATCTGCGGAATCTGCGTCATTTGTGGATAGATGCCGTTCCTCTTTCCAAATTGACATTGCCCTGCGCTTTTTGGCGTGAGAAGCAGGGGCAATGTGTGGGTATGGTAGAATAGCCCGCGCACATGCGGCACGAGCGCAGGAGGGCACGATGGACGCGACACACGAACAGCAGGGCGGGCGGCTGGTTGCCATTGGCGACACGCAGCTCTATGTGGTCGAGCGCGGGCAGGGCTACCCGCTGCTGGTGCTGCACGGCGGGCCCGGCCTCGATCACCGCATGTTTGGCGACTACCTCGACCCGCTGGCCGATCGCTTCCGGCTGTTCTTTGTCGATCAGCGCAGCCAGGGCCGCTCGGCGCGCGCCCCCGAGGAAACGTGGACACTCAGGCGCATGGCGCAAGACGTGGGCGAGCTGGCGGATGTGCTTGGGCTGGCACGCTATGCCGTGCTGGGCCACTCCTATGGCGCGTTTGTGGCCTTGCAGCACGCGGCCGATTTCCCCGGCCAGGCTGCGCAGACAATTGTGTCGAGCGGGCTGCCCTCGGCGCGCTTTCTGGCCGAGGTCGAAGCCAACCTCGCCGCGTTCGAGCCGATCGAGCTGCGCGAGCAGGTTGCCTCGTCGTGGGCGCGCGAGCAAAGCGCCCGCACGCAGGACGACATGGCCTCGATCATGCACGACCAGTTCCCATATCAGTTTGCCGACCCGCGCGACCCGCGCATTGCCGAGTTCGAGTCGCGCAGCGCCGGCGCGGTCTACTCGCCCGATGTGCTGCGCTATCTTTCCAGTCAGGAATATGGCGGCATCGAGCTGGAAGATCGCCTCGGCGCGATCACGCAGCCGCTGCTGGTGCTGGCCGGCCGCCACGACCGCACGTGCTCCGTCGCGGGCGCGGAAGCAATTGCGCAGGGCGCGCCACGCGCCGAGCTGGTGGTGTTCGAGCACAGCGGCCACATGACCTATGTGGAAGAAAACGAGCGCTACCTCGCCGTTGTGCGCGATTTCCTCCTGCGGCACGGCGCCTGACGTATGAGCCAGCCACCCGCCCGATCCTTCTGGCGCGCGCACGCCGGCCTCTGGCTGGCGCTGGCCATTGGCCTGGCGCTGCGCGTGGCGCTGTGGGGCAACCTGCCGCGCACCGGCTGGATCTCCGACGAGGGCGAGTACTTTTCGGCGGCGAGCTGGCTGGCGGCCGGGCGCGGATTCGGCTGGTACCTCGGCTACCTGTGGACGCGCGCGCCGCTGTATCCGCTCTTTGTTGCCGTGCACCTGCGCCTGTTTGGCGAAAGCCCCATTCCTGTCTACGTCACCCAAACCGCGCTGAGTTTGCTGAACGTCGCGCTGGTGTATGCGCTTGCCGGGCGGGTGCGCGGGCATCGGCGTGTGCCCGCTATTGCCGCAACTCTCGCCGCGCTCTACTTCCCGTTCGCCGTCTACACGCAGGCGCTGCTCTCCGAAACGCTGTTTATCATGCTCTTGCTGGCCGGCTTTCTCTTGTTGGCCCAGTGGCGGCCTGGCACCCCGTGCGGCTGGCGCTGGCTGGTGCTCGCCGGGGGCGTGTTCGGCCTCGCCACGCTCACGCGCAGCCTGATGCTGACCTTTCTGCCCTTGGTGGCGCTGTGGCTGTTTGCGCAACCGACCACCGACAACCGACGACCGACGACCGACGACCGGCGTCTTCCGTGGTCAGTGGTCAGCGGTCGATGGTCGGTCGCGCTTGTTTTTCTTTTGGCTGCCGTGCTCACCATCGCGCCGTGGACGCTCTACAACTCGCGGCTGTACGGCGGGCTGGTCGTGATCGACACCAGCGGCGCGTTCAACCTGATGCTGGGCGGGCGCACCGCCTACGACGGCAACAACCGCCTCGACGCGCCGTCGCGCAATTTCGTGCGCGCGCTGCTCGACGCCAACC
>LJCR01001190.1 GCA_001399705.1 Kouleothrix aurantiaca | reverse complement strand
GAATTCCATCAGCAGGCGCTGCGCCGGCTCGTGCAGCGGGTCGAGCGCGACCCAGCGCCGAGCGGCTGCAATGGCAGAGTCGGGCGCGCCTTGCGCATTTTCGCAGCGCGCCAGCTGCTCGAACACAGCGGCGGCTTCCTGGCGCAGCGTTTCGGCCTGCGCGATCTGCCACTCGTCGAACTCGGCGCTGCCGCGCACGCTGAAGCCGGCCAGCAGATCGCCACGATACAGGGTGGCGGCCTCGTGCAGGCGCGCGCGGCATTCCGGGCAGCGATCGAAAGAAGCGTGGGCGTGCGCGCGACACGCGGCCAGCAGCGCGCGAAATTCCAGCGCATCGACCCAGAGGTTAGATGTGGGTGCAATACCAATTGTGTTGCGGCTCGCTTCGAGGATGTGCGGCCCAAGCGCGTTGTTCAGCGCCCAGAGCGCGCGGCGCAGGTAGGCATAGGCGTCGGGCGCGGGGTTTTCGGGCCACAGCAGGGCCGCCAGCGTTTCGCGCTGGTGCGGCTGGCCGCTGAGCGCCAGGTAGGCCAGCAGCGCAACGGCCTTTTGCCGATCGAGCTTGAGGGGCGCGCCATCGCGCTCGATGCGGGGAGCGCCCAGCAGAAATACGTGAATGCCAGCCACAGCGTCGTTCCTCCTCGGCGCGCAATTATAGCCGAGAAACGCAGAAACGGCCGATGGAAACGGGCTGCGAAACGTTTGCGAAACGCAAGCGGGGTAGAGTGTGCTCAACAAAGAAGGAAGCCAGCCCTACGCACAGCGCATAGCGGCACCGAACGGCGAACCATACGACCCCCGGACGCCGATGTCACCCCGGATGCTATGCGTGAAGAAAGTGGGAACGCAATGCGCACACCACTGCTTCCGGCACGCGCACTGCGTGCAGACCGCACTCCAATGCTTCAACACGCACCAGCACCGGCACTATCGCGCCGTGGGTCACCCGTGATATGGCGCATGCCTGAATGGCGCGCCCGAAGATTGGAGCAAAACAATGATTACCCCGACCCAGATTCAATTGATAAAGGTGCTTGAAGAAGAGCGCCTGCAGGAAGCCGCCAACCGCCGCCGCTACGGCCGCCCCGAGTCGGTGTTTACCAGCCTGTTCGCGCGGCTGGGCAGCGCGCTGAAGGCGCAGCCGAGCCAGCCGGCCCGCGTAGCGCCGGCCGCGACGCGCAAAGCGCACTCGTAAGCGAGCGGGCGCACGCACATAGCGGCGCTACCAGAAAGCCGGGGCAGATACGCTGCCCCGGCTTTCTGGTACCTATGCTCATGGCGCGGCTGAACTGGTGAACCAGATCAGCTGGCGATCGGCGGCGGGCGAGATGTAGTGCACATAGAACTCGCGGCGCACCACGCGCGCCCGGCAGCTGTCGCGCAGGGCCCAGCGCTGGCAGGCAAGCGTGGGGCCATTGTGCACGATCAGCGCGCGGTAGCCGCCCAGCGGGATCTGCCAGTCGAAGGCGGGGAGCGCGCCTGAGTGCGCGGCAGTGGCCACGCTTGCGCCGCCCAGCAGCCCGGCCAGCAGCAGCAGGCCGGCCGCAAACAAGACGTAGCGTTGGCGTGAAGCGCGTGGTTCGGGCATAGGTGCCTGCTCCTGCGTCGGCGTTCGGGTTGCGGCAAGCGCCGGCTGAAACTTCGGGCGGGTGGCCTGGTACGTCTTTCTTTTGTACCTGTTCTGGCACCACTATTGTATACCAGTGTTGAAGGGTTTGGCGGTGTGCGGAATTGCCAGCGGTTGCACGCGCCAAGAGCGAGACCAGCGAAACAATGTTTGCCACAAAGGCACGAAGGCACGAAGATCGTATGCGATCTTCGTGCCTTCGTGGTTCATGCCGGGTTGCTGCTACGCGATCTTCTCGCGCAGGTAGCTCTGCAATTCAGCCGAAGCGACGCGCTCCTGCTGCATTGTGTCGCGGTCGCGCACCGTCACCGAGCCGTCGTCCAGCGTCTGGAAGTCGACGGTGATGCAGAACGGCGTGCCGATCTCGTCCTGGCGGCGGTAGAGCTTGCCGATCGCCCCGGTGTCGTCGTAGACCGTGCGCATGCCGGTGCGCTGCAGCGCCTTGCGAATGTCGCGCGCGGTGCCAACC
>LJCR01000119.1 GCA_001399705.1 Kouleothrix aurantiaca | reverse complement strand
GTCGAGGATGCTGCGGGTCAGGCGGTTTTGCGCCGCCGTCCACGCCTGCACCGCCGGGTCGTCAAAGGTTTCGAGCCAGCGGTAGTCTTCTGTCACCTCCACGCCGTGGTAGGTATCGCTCACCGGGCGCTGCGGCGCGTCGGGGTAGGCGGGGCGTTTCTCAGTCATCTCGACCTCCTCTGAAGTACGCTTTTCTTTTACCACGAAGGCACGAAGACACGAAGGAGTATTTCTGTATGTCATCGCTCCGTGGTGGCAAACGCTCGGCGCAGTTCCGCGCAGCTTGTACAGCTTGGTTGAAGTTCGGCCCTGGTTGCTGAGACGAAAGACGAAGGCCGAAAGATCACTGTGGCTTCGTCATTCGTCTTTCGTCATAACCAGCAACGCATTTCCGAAGAAGGGAAGAGTTTCTGCATTGCAATGACGAAACCCTATTCCCTATTCCCTAAATCCTGCGCTGAAAGCGCATTAGAGCGTTTCGGCCTCTTCAATTGCTCGCAAGAGCGCGGCGGCCTTATTATAGCTCTCATTGAACTCGGATGTCGGGTTGCTGTCGGCCACTACGCCACCGCCGGCCTGCACATACGCCACGCCATCCTTGACAATCATTGTGCGCAGGGCAATGCAGGTGTCGAGATCGCCATTAAAGCCAACGTGCCCAACCGCGCCGGCGTAGATACCGCGCTGCTGGCCTTCCAGCTCGGCAATCACTTCCATTGCGCGGATCTTGGGCGCGCCGCTGACCGTGCCGGCCGGGAAGCATGCCCGCAGCGCGTCGAGCGCGCTCATGTCGGGGCGCAGCCGCCCGGTGACATGGCTGACCAGATGCATCACGTGGCTGAATTTTTCGACAAACATAAAGTCCGGCACGCTCACCGTGCCCGGCTGCGACACACGCCCGATGTCGTTGCGCCCTAAATCGACCAGCATGAGGTGCTCGGCGCGCTCCTTTTCGTCGGCCAATAGCTCCTCGGCCAGCGCGCGATCCTCGGCCTCGTCGGCGCCACGCCAGCGCGTGCCCGCAATCGGGTGCGTGGTCACGAGGCCATCTTCCACGCGCACCAGCAGTTCGGGCGACGCGCCAACCAGCTCGCAATCGGGCGTGCGCAGGTAGAACATGTACGGCGAAGGGTTGATCGTGCGCAGCGCGCGGTAGATTGTGAACGAGTCGGCGGTGACCGGGCGGCTGAAACGCTGCGACGGCACCACCTGAAAGATGTCGCCGGCCGCGATATACTCCTTGGCCGCTAGCACGCGCCGCTCGTACTCGGCCTGCGTCACATTGGACGATGGGCCGCTGGCCGACGAACCGTTCTGCTCGCGCGTGTTCGGCTGCCGGTGCTCGCTGGCCGGCAGCGGCTTCGCCAATCGCTCGATCAGCGCCGCGATCTTGGCGCAGGCGCGGGCATACTCGGCTTCGAGGTCGGCCGCGTCGAGATGCACGTGCGCGATCACCTTGATCTTGTGCTTGAGGTGATCGAAGGCCAGCAGCGTATCGACAAACTGCCACATGCCTTCGGGAATGGTGTAAGCGCGCTCGGTTGGCACGGGCAGGCGCTCAAAGCGCGCCACCGTCTCGTAGCTCAGGTAGCCCACCGCGCCGCCAACAAAGCGCGGCAGGTCGGGCAGGCGCACCGGGCGATACTCGCGCAGGTAGGAACCCAGCACCACCAGCGGGTCGGTGTAGGGCAGCGTCTGCTTGTAGCCGCCCTGCACGGCCTGCGCCAGCCCATCGGCGAAGCGCAGCGTCAGGTAGGGCTCCGCGCCGATAAACGAGTAGCGCGCCACATGCTGCCCGCCCTCAACCGACTCGAGCAGAAAGCTCCACGGCCCGCGCGCGACCTTGAGGAATGCCGACACCGGCGTCTCGAGGTCGGCCAGAATTTCGCCATAGATCGGGCACAAATTGCCCTGGTCGCGTAGCGCGCGCACCTCGTCGAGCGATGGACGTATTTGCATGATCGTCTCCTTTGGAAGGCAGTAACAGGAGGCAGTTCGCAGCGGGCAGTTTGCAATCTATGGCGTTGCTTTTCACTGCTCCTGCCTGCTGCCTACTGCAAAAAGTTGAGGCCCATCGCATCCTTGACCATGCGCAAGGTTTCGTCGGCTTCCTGGCGGGCGCGCTCGCTGCCGGCGGTCAGCACCTCTTCAACAATGCGCGGGTTCTGCTCAAGCTCGGCGCGGCGCTGACGAATTGGCTCAAGGAAGTTATTGATCGCCGTGGCCAGCTTGCGTTTCACTTCCACGTCGCCAACCTTGCCGAGCCGGTAGCGATCTTTCAGGTCGTTCACTTCCTCGATGTTCGGGTTGAACGCGTCGTGGTAGATGAACACCGGGTTGCCCTCGACGCGGCCAGGAATGTCGGCCCGCACGCGGTTCGGGTCGGTGAACATGCCGCGCACCTTCTGCTCGACGGTCTTAGCGTCGTCGCTCAGGTAGATCGCGTTGTCAAGGCTTTTCGACATCTTGGCCTGCCCGTCGATGCCCACCAGCGTCGGCACCTCACCGATCAGCGTGTCGGGCTCGGGGAGGGTGTCGCCGTACAGGCCGTTGAAGCGGCGGGCGATTTCGCGCGTCACCTCCAGGTGCGAGGCCTGATCCTTGCCGACCGGCACGAGGTTGGCGCGCACGCACAGAATGTCGGCGGCTTGCAGCACCGGGTAGGAAAGCAGGCCCATCGAGGGTTGCTCGATCTCCAGGTCGTGCATCACTTCTTTCAGCGTTGGCACGCGCTGCAGGCGCGGCACCGTCACCAGCATCGAGAAAATGAGCTGCAGCTCGGCGATCTGCGGCACCAGCGACTGCAGGAGGTAGGTGCTGCGGTTCGGGTCGATGCCGACGCTCAGGTTGTCGAGCACGACGGCGCGGATGTTTTCGGCGGTGTGGCGCAGGCGCTCCAGCTCGGTGCGCGTGGTGAGCATGTGCAGGTCGGCTACGAGGAAAAAGCAGTCGTAGTTATCCTGCAGCTTCACGCGGTTCGCCAGTGTGCCGACGTAGTGGCCCAGGTGCAGCCGCCCGGTCGGACGGTCGCCCGTCAGGATGCGTTTTTTATTGCCTGTCATTGGGGTTTTCTCCTTGCTTGTGTGCGTTGATATTTATGTCTAGCCCGATACGCACTACGCACTACGCTCTTGCGTTACGGTGCGTGTTGCGTAGTTCGTAGAATATTGCTGAGCCGCCCAAATATCCTACTGAAAGACGCCAAAAAAGTGCTTCAGAAAGCGCTCGCGGTCGACCGAAAGCGCAACCTGGTGCGAGTGCGCGGTGCCAGCCCGCCAGTGCGTGCGCCCGCGCTGTGGCGCATCTTCCAGCTCAAGGTCAACTTCGCCCGGCTCGAAGGTGCAAATCTGGTCGTCGAAGATCGTCGTCGCCGCCAGCGGGTCGTGAAACGTCAGCGTCTTGGCGCGCTCGAACCAGACCTCGGCGAAATCAAGCACTGGCAGCAGCAGCGGGTGCTGGAACGATTGCCGCACCTCGCCCGCGTCCATCGTCACCTGGCAGGTCACGTCCAGCCCGATCGAGCGGTGGCCGCCCACGGCGGCGCGGTAGACAATTGCCGCCGCGTGCGGGTCGCACAGCGCGTTCCACTCCAGCGGGCCAACGTTCGGCAACTGCTCAGTGAACACGCCGCACATCAGCACAAGCTGCTTCAGCAAGCTCGGAATCTCCGGGTCGCTGGCGAACAAGAGCGCGATATTTGTCAGCGGGCCGATCGCCAGCAGCGAAACCTCGCCCGGGTTGGCGCGGATGGTCTGCCGCAGGAACTCAATCGCCTGCCCGCGCGGGAAACTGGTTTCGTGCGGCCAGCGGCTCAGCGCGGCGGCCTGTGGCGCGCGCGGCTGGCGCGGCTCGATCAGCAGCGGCAGCTCCGCGCCGGGGTAAATCGGCACCTCGCGCCCAGCGACCTTGCACTGCGCGCTGGCCATGCTGGCGCGCAGATTGGCCTCGCCCGTCACCGTTGTGATGCCCAAAAGCTCGCATTCGGGCTGGGCCAGCAGGTAGGCCAGGCACACCGCGTCGTCAATATCGGAGCCAATGTCGGTATCAAGCAAAATTTTCGTCGGCATCATCGCCTCCATCGCTTCGAGAACCGAGAACCGAGAACCACGGAACCACGGAACCACGGAACCACCGAACCAAGAACCTGCAACCTTCAAACGTTCAAACCTGCAACTCGGAAACCTGCAACCTTCAAACGTTCAAACCTGCAACTCGGAAACCTGCAACCTTCAAACGTTCAAACCTGCAACTTATACCTCAACCTTATAGTTCAGCGCCATCTCGTCCCCAAGCTGGCCGCGAATGCCCCAGTTATGGCGTGGTGTTTCGAAAATCGTGATCTCAACATCATTTGGCGCGATCTGGAGTTCCTGCTCAAGTTTTGCAAAAATCAGTCGAATCAGCATTTTCTTGGCCTCAACCGAGCGCCCTTCAAACATACTGATTTCAATAATTGTATACTGCTCGCTGCGGCCCGGCCCGTACAGAAAATCATCGGCATCAAGCGCAATAAAGCGATGAAAGCGCTTGTCGGGCGGGTAGTGCAGCGCCTCGACCACACAAGCGTGAATTGCGTCCGACATCCGCGCTTTCACCGCGTCGAGATGCGTGAGCAGTCCATAGATCTTCATTTGCGCCATTCTTTTTCTCCTTCACCACAGAGGCACAGAGACACAGAGTTTTGAGGCCCAAGCCAGGGAGAAATCGTTATCACTGCCCTTTCGCCCTTCCTCCGTGCCTCCGTGTCTCCGTGGTGAAACGTTACCCAACGCTCGGCAGGCCGGCCAGCGCCATGGCGATTTCTTCCGCCGGGTACTCGTAGTTTTGCAGCTTGCCCGCCATATAGTCGGTGTACGCGCTCATGTCGAAGTGGCCGTGGCCGCACAGGTTGAACAGGATCGTCTTTGACTCGCCCGACTCCTTGCACGCCAGCGCCTCAGCAATCGCGCCCGCCACGGCGTGGTTGGCCTCGGGCGCGGGCAGAATGCCCTCGGCGCGCGCGAACTGCACGCCAGCCGCAAAGGCGTCGAGCTGCTGCACCGCGCTGGCCTCGATCTGCCCGAGGTCGAGCAGGTGACTGACCAGCGGGGCCATGCCGTGGTAGCGCAGGCCGCCCGCGTGGATGCCCGGCGGGATGAACGTGCTGCCCAGCGTGTGCATCTTCACCAGCGGCGTCAGGTGCCCGGTGTCGCCAAAGTCGTAGGCATACTTGCCCCGTGTCAGGCTCGGGCAGGCGGCCGGCTCGACCGCCACCACGCGCACGTCGCGCTCGCCGCGCATTTTCGCGCCAATGAACGGGAAGGCGATGCCGCTGAAGTTCGAGCCGCCGCCGGTGCAGCCCACAATAATGTCGGGGTAGTCGCCCGCCATCTCCAGCTGCGTCATCGCCTCCTGGCCGATCACGGTCTGGTGCAGCAGCACGTGGTTCAGCACGCTGCCGAGCGCGTATTTCGTGTCGGGGTCCATCGCGGCCACTTCCACCGCCTCGCTGATTGCGATGCCCAGGCTGCCGGTAGAATCCGGGTGTTCGGCCAGGATCTGCCGGCCGGCGTTGGTCGTATTGCTCGGGCTGGCGAGCACCTTCGCGCCAAACGTCTCCATCAGCGCGCGGCGGTAGGGCTTCTGGCCATAGCTGACCTTCACCATATACACCACGACCTCGATCCCGAACAGCGCGCCAGCCAGCGCCAGCGACGAGCCCCACTGCCCCGCGCCCGTCTCGGTCGCCAGGCGCTTCACGCCTTCCTGCTTGCTATAGTAGGCCTGCGGAATGGCGGTATTCGGCTTGTGCGAGCCAGCCGGGCTGACGCCCTCGTACTTGTAGTAGATCTTTGCGGGCGTGCCCAGCTCCTGCTCAAGCCGCCGCGCGCGGTAGAGCGGCGTGGGCCGCCACTGGCGGTAGACCTTCTGCACTTCTTCGGGGATCTCGATCATGCGCTCGGTGCTGACCTCCTGCTTGATCAGCTCCATCGGGAACAGCGGCGCGAGATCGGCCGGGCCGATCGGCTGGCCGGTGCCGGGGTGCAGCGGCGGCGGCAGCGGCACGGGCAGGTCGGCGGCGATGTTGTACCACGACGTCGGCATCTGGTCTTCCGAAAGGACGTACTTCACGGTGTCCATGCGAGCCTCCTCATCGAATAGCAGCGAGCAGTCGGCAACTGGCAGCTGGCAGTGATTGCCCCGAATGCGCTGATCGCAGCGATGCTACAACCTGCATATTGGCTACTGCCCCAGAATCAAAAAACCCCTCATCCCAATCAGGGACGAGAGGCCAGAAAGCCTTCGCGGTGCCACCCCCGTTCGCCAGACCTCGCGGCCCGGCGCACTCAGCAGGTACGGGACTCTGCGTTCATGTCCGATACCTTGCGCCCAGATAACGGTGGCGTCGCCGGCGGCTACTACTGATATTTACGATGTACGATTGTTGATTTGCGATTTCGTGCCGAAGCCAAAATCGTAAATCGTAAATCCGAAATCGTAAATTGTTTCGCTCCGCAACTCCCAGGCCCATTCCGCGTATGCTTCCGCACCGGCTTCGCACCAGAGTGCCGGCTCTCTGAGCGGCGACAACACGCGTACTTTTCCTGATCGTCGTCGTTGGTGTTTGAGTTGAGCCGAGTATAGCAGCAGCCCCAGCGCTTGTCAACTCGGCCAAAAGTCGGGGAATATGCTGGCCACACGGGCCACGCGAGATGACAAATTTATCTCGCAGCCCGCCCAATGGTATTTTTTCCGGCAGATATTACTCTATGTATC
>LJCR01001188.1 GCA_001399705.1 Kouleothrix aurantiaca | reverse complement strand
CACTACGAGAACATGTACTTCAACCGCATGGCGAAGTACTGGGAGTCGCAGTCGTCGGGCCGCTACTCGGTTGAGGGCGAAGTGACCGAGTGGGTGAAAGTGCCGTTCAACGAAGCGCGCTATGGCCGCGACGTGTGCGGCGGCATTACCTGCAGCAACACATGGTTCCTGATCCGCGACGCGCTGGCCTACTGGGTGCAGGACCAGATGGCAGCGGGGATGACCATGGCGCAGATCAGCGACTACCTGAAGACCTTCGACGTGCAGGACCGCTACGACTTCGACGGCGACGGCAACTTCGACGAGCCGGACGGCTACATCGATCACTTCCAGATCGTGCACGCTGGTGGCGACCAGGCCGCCGGCGACCCGCAGCAGGGCTCGGACGCGATCTGGAGCCACCGCTGGTACGCGCAGATCAACCCGTTTGGCAGCACCGGCCCGGCGGGCCTGCTGCAAGGCGGCGGCGTTGAGATCGGCCAGGGCGGCGTCTCCGACCCCAATGGCGCGAATGTGACCATTCCGTCGAACCCGACGGGTGTGTGGGTCGGCGACTACACAATTCAGCCTGAGAACGGCGGCCTGGGCGTGTTTGCGCACGAGTTCGGCCACGACCTCGGCCTGCCCGACCTGTACGATACCAGCGGCAACACCGGCGGCGCCGAAAACTCGACCGGCTTCTGGACGCTGTACTCCAGCGGCTCGTATGGCAACCACCGTGGCACCGACGGTATTGGCGACGACCCGACCGACCTCGGCGCGTTCGAGAAGTTCCAGCTTGGCTGGCTCGGCTGCCCGAGCTGCCCCGGCGGCCCCTTCTACCAGGTGGTGCGCCACGGCGAAAATGCCAGCATCAAGCTTGGCCCGGCGAACAGCGCCACCAAGGGCACGCCGCAGGCCTTCTTCGTGCTGCTGCCCGACAACCGCGTCGATAACAACATTGGCGCGCCGTTCGCCGGCAGCAAGTTCTACTACAGCGGTTCGGGCAACGATCTCGACAACGTGATGTACAAGCAGGTTACCCTGCCGGCCAACGCCACGCTCACCGCCAAGGTGCGATACGAGATCGAAGAAGGCTGGGACTATGCCTATGTTGTCGTTTCGACTGACAACGGTGCAACCTGGAAGACTGTCCCAACCAACCTTTCCGCCGCCGACGACCCGAACGGCCAGAACTTTGGCAACGGCATCACTGGCAGCAGTGCCGGCGCCTGGGTTGACCTGACGGCCAACCTGTCGGGCTACAGCGGCAACGTCCTGCTGGGCTTCCGCTACTGGACCGACGGCGCAGTTGCGCCGGCCGGCTTCGGCGTGGACGAGATCGCAATCACCGGCCTGCCGACCGATGGCGCGGAGGCCGACGCCGGCTGGACGTATGCGGGCTTTATCCGCACCACCGGCACGATCACCCAGTCGTTCTTCAACGCCTACTTTGGCGAGTTCCGCCAGTACACGGGCTACGACGAAAGCCTGAAGACCGGCCCGTACAACTTTGGCTTCCTCGACAACCCGAACCTGCAGAACTGGGTCGAGCACTACCCCTACCAGGATGGCCTGCTGGTGTGGTACTACGATACCTCGTTCGCCGATAACAACGTTGGCGACTACTGCGCTGCGGGGCGCTGTGGCGGCCTGTTCCTGCCGGTCGACGCCCACCCTGGCCTGCTGATCCGCCCGGACAACGGCAAGGTTTGGCGGCCGCGCATCCAGTCGTACGACGCGACCTTCGGCCTGGAAGCGACTGACAAGATCACGCTGCACGCCAACAGCATCGCGGCCACCTACGGCGGGCTGCCGGCGGTGCCGGTGTTCGACGACACCAAGAGCTACTGGGTGGCGCCGAACCCCGCGATCGGCCACTTCGGCTGGTCGAGCGTGCCGGTGCCGCACACCGGCACCAGCATCCGCGTGGTGAGCACGTCGTCGCAGGATGGCTTTATGCAGGTTGAAGTGCGCACGGCCAAGTAGCGCACCCTACACCAGCGAAGAGCGGCGGGCGCGAGCCCGCTGCTCTTTTTTTGTGCCGCGCGCTGTTTCGCTCTATACTAGGGCGCACAACCACCGCTTGCACAAGGCACAACGATAGAGGAGACCACAAT
>LJCR01001189.1 GCA_001399705.1 Kouleothrix aurantiaca | reverse complement strand
GGTCGAACGGGCGGTCGAGCAGCTCGTCGATGGGCGGCTGCTGGCGGCGCTCTTCGGCGGCGCGGCGATGCATATTTGCGCCCACCTCCTGCGCGATCTGCTCAGCCAGCGCGTTCTGGTTTTCGCGCGCTTCCTGGGCCATCTGCTGAATCGTTTCTTCATTCAGGCCGGCCTCGCGCAGCTTCTCCATCAGCTCCTGCAACAGCTCATCGAGCCGGTCGAACTCAAGCTCGCGCATGGCCCGCCGCGCCATCCAGGGCTGGTAGTAGGGGTTGGTCATCTGGCCGGGGTTAGTGTTCTGCTCCAGCATCTGCTGCATCTGCTCGCGGCTCATGTTCTGGCCGGTCATCATGGCCTCGAACAGCTCCCGCAGCTGCTCGGGCGTCATGTTCTGCAGCATCTGCTCCAGCATCTCGGCCATTTTGTCGCGATCTTCCTGCGACATGCCGCCGCCGGGCTGATTGGGCATGGGTGGCGCGCCACTGCCAAAGAAGCTGGGAAACAGCTTTTCGAACTCGGGGATGTCGTGCGACTCTTTCACCAGCGTGGCGCGCATGGCCAGGCGAAACAGGTCTTTATCGTTGATGCCGGTCGCCTCGATTGCGCGCAGTGCGTCGGCGCTTTCGGCCACCGAAACGCGCACACCCGCCCCCCGCAGCGCATCGATGAACTGGATGATTCGATCGTCCATAACTGCTCCAGTAAGCAGGAGGCACTAGGCAGTAGGCGGAACCAATGAATATCTATGAAATTCAATGATACTGCCTACTGGCTACTGCCCACTGTGTACTCTTAATTGGCCCGCCCGCGGTTGTCGTCGCGGCTGATCGCCCGGCGCGCTTTGTTCAGGTCGCTCTCGTATTTCAGCAGCACGCTCAGCGTGGTGTCGAGCGTGGCGCGGTCGAGGTGCTTGGCGTTCAGCTCCGCCAGCGCGCGCGCCCAGTCGATCGTTTCCGACACGCTTGGGTGCTTTTTCAGATCCATGCCGCGCAGGCGCTGCACCAGCTCAACGGCCTGGCTCGCGAGGCGCGGCGACAGGCCAGGCACCTTGAGGTTGACAATCTGCAGCTCCGAGTCGAAGTTGGGGTAGTCGATATGAATGTACAGGCAGCGCCGCTTGAGCGCTTCCGACAGCTCGCGGGTGTTGTTGCTGGTGAGCAGCACAATCGGCTGGTGTTTGGCTTTGATCGTGCCAAGCTCGGGCACGCTCACCTGGAAGTCGCTCAGGATTTCGAGCAGAAACGCCTCGAACTCGGCGTCGGCGCGGTCGATCTCGTCGATCAGCAGCGTCACCGGCTTCTCGCTGGTGAGCGCCTTGAGCAGCGGGCGCGGCAGCAGAAAGCGCTCGGAGAAGAAAACATCTTCTTCGGCGGCCAGCCGGTCGGCGGCCTCGCCCAGCGTCTTCGAGCCGGCCAGCAGGTCGGTCAGCTTGTCGCGCAGCAGCTGAGTGTAGAGCAGCTGCTTGGCATATTCCCACTCATACAGCGCCTTGGTTTCGTCCAGCCCTTCGTAGCACTGCAGGCGAATCAGCTCGCGGCCACTTGCGCCAGCCCACGCCTTCGACAGCTCGGTTTTGCCCACGCCGGCCGGCCCTTCCGCCAGCACCGGCTTGCCGAGCTTTTCGGCCAGGAACATCACCGTGGCGATCTCGTCGGTGGCAATATATTGCTGGGTGCCAAGCGCTTCACGCACTTCGCTTATCGCGTTAAACACGTTGTGAGCCTTTCTGTTGAACAGGTATTTCATCATACGTTCGCTTTAGCATGTTGCACGTTTGAAAGTTGGCACGTTGCAGGTTGTGCGATGAGTTTCTTCGCAGCCGAGATCACTTCGGTTCAACCTTCGCACATGCGAACCTTCTAACCTGCAACACTCAAACGCCCGAACACCGTATGCACCAGCGGGCCGCCAATATCGTCGGTGTCGAGCGCGACGGCCTGGAAGCGCCCGGCGCTGTGGCCGGGGTTCACGCTCCATGTCGGGCCGATTCGCACCGCGTACTGCCCGCTCTCGTCGGGCGATTCGTGGGCGTGGCCGTGGAGCGTCAGCGGCGGCGCGTGCCGCTCGATAAACGCCCGCAATGCCGCGCTGCCGCTGAC
>LJCR01001187.1 GCA_001399705.1 Kouleothrix aurantiaca | reverse complement strand
AGCGCCTGCAGCACCGGCTGCACTGTGCGCACCACAAACGGGAAGGTGATAAACAGCAGCGCCAGAATAATGCCGGGCGGCGCGAAAATAATCTTCAGGCCCAGGTTCTGGTCGAGCCACGCACCCAGCGCGCGCTGCGGGCCATACAGCACCACCAGCATCACGCCGGTGACCAGCGTGGGAATGGCGAAGGGCAGGTCGACAATGGCGTTGAGCAGGCTTTTGCCGGGGAAGCTGAAGCGCACCAGCACATAGGCGGTGAGCGTACCCATCACGGCGTTGATCACCGCCATGGCGGCCGCCGTCCACAGGCTGAGCGTCAGCGCGCGCCAGGCGACCGGCTGCGTGAACACGCGCGCGATGCTGCCGAGGCCACCGCGCAAGCCTTCCTGAAAGATAATTGCGAGCGGCAGAATGAGCAGCAGGGTCAGGTAGGTCAGCGCGGCGGCGCGCACGCCCCAGCCGCCACCGGCGCGGGCCGGCCTGAAGCGCGGGGCTGGTTGGGTGATTGCCATACAATTCTCTCTGGTGCCGGGGCGAACACGAGGTTCGCCCGTACAGGGCGGCGAATGATAGGAAAAAAGAACGCCGGTGCGGGGGCGATGCCCGTTGCCATGCCCATCCGATCCACAATCGGCGGGGCATGACAACGGGCCTTGCCGTGCCCGTGGTTTATTTCAAACATGCATACACGGTGTCGTCGTGTGGACGTGCGTCGGGGCGAAGCAGGCGCACCATTGCCTAACGTGGTACGCACCGATTGATGCGCCTGCTTTGCTCCTACTGCTGCACTTCGGTGATCGCCTTGCTGAACACGCCATCCTCACCGAAATACTTGGGCGTCGCTTCCTTCCAGCCGTTGAAATAATCGATCGTGAACTGATCCTGCACCGCCGGGAACTGCGCCGCCGTGCTCTTGGCGACATCCGGGTCGACCGAGCGCAGGCCATACTGCGCAAAGATCGTTTGCGCTTCTTTGGTGAACAGGAACTCGATAAACGCCTCAACCGCCTTGCGGTTGCCGTGCTTCTCCACCGACGTGTCGATCAGCGCGACCGGATTTTCGATCAGGATGGACGAGCGCGGGATGACCAGATCGTACTCCGCGCCGGCCTGCTGGCCGACAATCACTTCGTTCTCGTAGGTAATTGCCACGTCGCCAATGCCCTTCTCGAAGTTGGTGATACTACTGCGCGCGTCCTTATCCAGCACAACCACGTTCTTCAGCACCGATTTCAGGAAGTCGGTCGCCGCCGCGTCGTCGTCCTTGGCCACGCCCTGCACAAAGCCGCGCCGGGCCGCGCCATACAGCGCCAGGATGTTCCACTGCGCGCCGCCGCTGGTTTTGGGGTTGGGCGTCAGCACCTGCAGCCCGGGCTGCGCGAGGTCCGACCAGTCTTTGATGTTCTTGGGGTTGCCTTTGCGCACCGCAAACGCCACCACCGAGTCGCTGACCATGCCTTTGCCTTGCCCGCTCTTCCAGTCGTGCGTGATCAGGCCAGCCTTGGCGATGGTGTTGATGTCGGCTTCCAGCGACAGCGCGGCGATGTCGGCCTCGAAGCCCTGCGAGATGGCGCGTGCCTGCGCGCCCGAGCCCTGGTACGATTCCTGGAAGGTCAGGTCCTGCCCGGTTTCCTGTTTCCATTTGTCTTTGAACAGCGGAATGATCTTGCCATAGGCTTCGCGTGGCGTGCTGTAGCCGCCCAGCACAATCGTGTTCGGGCCGCCCTCGGCGACCGGAATGGCGGCAGTGGCGCTGCTCGCGCCGCCGGCGGTAGTGGTGGGGCTGGCGGTGTCGGCGGAAGGGTTTGCGCCGCCGCAGGCGGCCAGCACAAGGCTAAAAGCGAGCGCCAGCGGCGCGAAAAGGGCGAATCGTTTCATCGGGCGAGTTCCTCCAGCTTTACTGCACTACGGTTCACAACCCGCCACTGGCGGCGGGCAACACTTTGCGAGCGGACCAACAGCACGGGCTGCTGGGTGATAGTTGTGAGAATTTCGCCAACCACGCCGGCCAGGGCGTCGCGGCCATCGGGGTGTTGCGGCGGCGCGCCCAGCACAAGCATGCCGTAGCCGCCGTCGGCCATTTCGGTCACAATTTCGT
>LJCR01001185.1 GCA_001399705.1 Kouleothrix aurantiaca | reverse complement strand
CCTTCTACGAGTGCAACAGCAACCCCGACTTCCCGAACCAGCCCAACTACGTCGCGCAGGACGCTATGGGCCGGCTGCTGGCAAATGCCGGTGTGCGCTGGGTGCGGCTGGAGTTCAGTGCGGAGGGCGACGTCCACGTCAACTTCGCCAAGTACGACTACTTCATCGGCACGGTTGCGCCGCGCTACGGCCTGAAAGTGCTGGGCCTGCTCACCACCAACAGCATCGCGCGCTTCAAAGATGGCATGTACTATCCCTACAAGCTCAACCTCGACACTGCGAACCTGTTCGACCAACAATTTGGCTACTCGCTCAACCAGTACATGATCGACTGGCTGAACGAAGCGCTGCGCGTGGCCGGCCACTACAGCGGCAGCACGCCCGGCGCTGGCCGTGTACACGCCTTTGAGCTGTTCAACGAAATGAACCGCCTGCTTGGCGATGGCACCGGCCTGCCCGCTGGCATCGACTACGCCGGCCTGAACCCGCAATACGTTGCGCGCATGCACGCCAAGTTCTACCGCGTCTGCAAGAATACCGACGGCAGCCAGCCCGCCGCGCTCTGCCCAAGCGACACGCAGATCATTCTGGGCGGGCTGCACCCCAAAGGCACCAGCGCGCGCCGCAACGCGAACCAGCCCGAAACCTTCACCTACACCGACGAGCAGTATCTTCAGGAGATGTACGCCAGCGGCTTCACCGATTTCAAGAACAACCAGAACAACCTGCCGCCCTGGCGCGGCACCTACCCGCTGGAAGGCGTGGGCTTCCACCCCTACCCCGAAGAAATCATGATGACGATTCAGGGCGTGTACGAGGATGTCTACCTGAAGATCGCGCCGCGCCTCAACCAGATGCGCGCCATGCTCGGCAATGTGGGCGATCAGGGGCGGCCGTTCTGGATCACTGAGATCGGCTATAACATCGCCTTCTACAAAAATCGTGGTCCGCTGGCGCCCTCGAAGCAGGCCGATTTTATGCGCGAAGTGTATACCCCACTGGCGGTGCGCGGCGACGTGGCGAATGTGTTCTGGTTCAAGTACGAGGATTTCCCGCCCGCCGACGGGCCAGACGCGCAGATGTGGGGCATTGTGCGCATCCCGTTCACGGCCGGCGCGTGCGAGGGCGGCGCGTGCTACGCCACCAATGGCGAGCCTGAGCTGGTGCGCCCGGCCTACCTGGTGTACCGCGAGCTGGCTGGTCTGCCGATTATGCGAACCTACCTGCCGCTGGCGGGGAATTAGGAACGATTACCACGAAGACTCGAAGGCACGAAGAGCGCAGAGCTTTTATAGCTGGCTGCAAAACAACCGAGCCACAGAGCGCACCGAGAGCACGGAGGGATATAACCTCAGTGATCTCCGTGCGCTCTGTGGCTCTTATTTTTGCAGGATAGGGTTTGGGTTCTACTTGGCTCCCGCCAATGCCTCCAGGGCGGCGAGCGCCGCGCCGAGGTGCTGATCACGCACGGCGATGTGATCCTTGCTGTAGCCGCACACCGCCAGGATGGGCACGCCCACCCCGGCTAGCGCGGCGCTCGCCGCCGCCAGAAAGCCTACCAGGTCGGGCGGCAGATCCACGTCGAACGAGATAATGCGGAAGGGCTGCTCGAACTGCGCGGCTGGAAAGGCGGCACTGTGCGACTGCCACGCCTCGGCGGGCAGCAGCAGCGTCAGCACATCTGGCTCGGCAACAAGCTGCGCGAAGGGCGCGCGCAGCTCGGCCAGCAGCCCCGCCGCCGCGCCATACGCCGTGGGCGGCAAGCCCACCAGCGCGAAATGCTCGGGCCGCACGCGCCAGGGCCGCGCACGCAAAATCGCCGGCACGCGCGGGTCGCTCATTCGCCTTCCTCCATGTCTTCCTGCTCGCCGCGCCAGCTGCGCCGCCGCTCGATAAACCCCTCGATATGGCGCTTCACCGCATCGGGGCGCTCAAGGTGCGGCAGGTGGCGCGCGTAGCGAATCAGCTCAAAGCGCGCGTTTGGCAGCTCGGCACGGGTGCGCTGCAGCACCGACGGCGGCACCAGGAAATCGAACTGGCCGCCGATGATCAGGGTGGGCGTGCGAATGCCGGGCAGCAGTCCCCAGCCGCGCCAGGGGAAC
>LJCR01001186.1 GCA_001399705.1 Kouleothrix aurantiaca | reverse complement strand
GTGCAACTTTTCAGCAGGGTGCCAGCGTCTCATCATTATGAACACTGCTGAACAACTACCAACAAAAACATCGCGGCGCCCATCGTGGCGCGTGCTGCTTGGCCTCCTGATGAGCGCCGCCATTGTGGTACTGGTTATTCTGAAACGCGCATGGCTGCTCGAAGCGCTGAGCCTGGCGCTGAACGCCCAGCCGCGCTGGCTGCTGGCGGCGCTGGGCGTGATCCTGGCCAGCTACATGGTCAGCGGGCAGGTTTTCCGCGTTGCGCTGCGCCCGCAAGGCCACCACATCGGCACCTTCCGCGCCTGGATGACGGCGCTGGTCGCGATTATGATCAGCCAGTCGATGCCGGCTGGCGGCGTGGCCAGCTACGCCTTTCTGGTGGGCACGTTCCGGCGGCGCGGCGTTTCAACCCAGCAAACCGCGCTGGTGGCCACGCTGGAGCTGATCAGCTATTCCAGCGCAATGGTGCTGATCGCCGTTTTCAGCCTGCTCTACCTGATTCACTACGCCACCAGCAACGATATCTCAGGCACAACATTTGTGACGCCGCTGCTGATCGGCCTGGGGATTATTGGCGCGCTCGTGAGCATAGCGCTTACCCTGACGGGGCGCACCGGCACAATGACGCGGCTGCTTGACATGGCGCAGCGGGCAGTTGCCACTGTGCGCCGCCGCACCAGCGATCGCGCGTGGGCCGAAGGGGCAGCCGAGCGTATTGCCGCCGGCCGTGCGCTGATCATCGCCAACGGCAAGACCCTGGCGCTGCTGGTGCTCATCCAGCTCACGGCGCTGTGTGGCCACAGCCTGGCGATGCTGCTGATTTTGCTCAGCCTGGGCGTGCAAACGTCGTTTGCGGTGGTGCTGGCCGCCTTTGGCGCGGCGCTTGTCACCAGCTTGTTCAATGTCCTGCCCGGCGGCGGCGGCACTATCGAAACCATTCTGGCGGCGGTGCTTGGCTTTCTGGCAGTCGGGCCAGCCGCTGTTCCCGCAGCGGTGATTTTCCGCCTGTTGAATTTCTGGCTGCTGCTGCCCGCCGTTGCGCTCGCCTATGCGTGGCTGATGCACCACGGCACGCCAGTAAGTGCCGAGCAGGCCACCGCCGCAGGCGATTACAGCAAAGAGCCAACGCCCTGATACCACAGACCACCGACAACCGACCACTTACCCGTCGTCAGTGGTCAGTTGCCGGTTGTCGTAACCAGAAGCAGACTTCAACCGAGCTATACAAGCACAATCGCACAGGCTAATGGGTCAGCGGCGTGAGCGAAAGTTTGCCATCGCCAAAGGTTGCGGCCAGCCACAGCGCCGTTCCTTGCAGCGCAACCGCCGCCACCAGCACCCACGCCAGGCCCGCCCCCCAGCGCCCACGCTCGGCCAGCGCGCCCAGCGCCAGCGCAGCCAGCAGCCAGCGCGCGCCAATCGGCACCAGGCCGCGCCGCCCGCGAATCAGTGGCTGCGCGCTGAACAGCTCGTAGGCCAGCGCAATCACCAGCAGCGCGATCGGCATGGCGATCAGGTGCGGGTGCAGGTCGGCAAACAGGTAGCTCCAGAATGGAAACTCATTGATCGTTATCAGCTTGTCGGGCACAATGATCACGCGGCTCGGGCCGACGAACCATGCGTCGAGGCGCGTGCCGAAGCCGGCCAGGCCACCTTTCAGCGCATCCCGCACTGGCCCCAGGCCCGCGCCCCAGCCAACCGGGAAGGCGGCAGCGAGGTTGCCCAGCAGCGCCACGGCCACGCCGCCGGCCAGCCCATAGCGCATGCGGCCGGTCAGGCGCGCCACCACTGCGCAGGCGCCGCCAAAGGTCAGCGCGAACAGCGTGGCAATCACCAGATTGAAGCCTACCGCCGGGTTGATGCCAGTGGCCTTGATCGGCAGCGAGGCCAGGAACAAGCCGTAGTAGTAGTAGTTGATCGCGCCATTGCTGAAGAACGGATCGTAGGGCGGCATCACCGGGCTGCGCAGGATCGCATTCAGGAAGCCAAACTCAAATGGCTTCTCGCCGCCCCAGTAGGGCTGCCACAGGTCGGGGTTGAAAGCGCGCAGCAGCGCCATCGCGGCAAAGGCCGCCAGGAACAGCAATTCGCTGATCAGGAT
>LJCR01001184.1 GCA_001399705.1 Kouleothrix aurantiaca | reverse complement strand
GCCATGCGCGCCACCAGGCTGTCGCCAATCGGCCCGACCGGGCTGCGCCCCAGCGGCTGGCCAGCGCCAACGGCACCGCCCAGCGCAGATCGTGCCGCGGCGGGGTGATCTCGCGCATCAGGCCGGCGGCGGCTGCAATGCTTACCAGCAGCAGCAGCACGGAAACACTGCGCGCCACATACAGCTGGCTCACCATGTCGAGGTGGCGCACCAGCCGCAGCGGCAGGCTCACCAGCAGATAATAGCCGGGCGGGTGGCCCAGCTCGCTCACACCAACATCAATTGGCTTCTGATTGTCAAAAAGGGTCGGCTGGGCCAGGTTCCAGTAGAAATGCTGCTCGAGCATGGACGCCGCCAGCTCGCGGCGCATGGCCCGATCGATGTCGGTGGCCTGTGGCAGCAGTGCGCGATTCGCGCTGAGCCACGCATACTCGAAATGGGTAGGCTCGTCGTAGTGCTGCCATGACGGCAGCAGCGCCATGTACAGCGCGCCCTGGCACAGAGCCATCAGCAGCACCAGCGCCAGGCGCATATGGTCGCTGGCAGCGTAGTCCCACATCCGCCAGGCGGGATGTGCAGGCTGCGCGGGCCTGTTGGGCAGCGCCGGCGCGAGCGGTACAGGGCGTGCCACGCTAGTACGCCCCCTCGCCCGAAAGCACCACGGCAACCGTTCGCATCAGGATGCGGATGTCGAGCATCAGCGAGTAGTTTTGAATATAGTACAGATCGTCGGCAGTGCAGAGGTGCTGGTGCTCGAAGCCGCGCCGGTGCACCTGCCACCAGCCCGTCATGCCCTGCGGCACGGTGAAGCGGCTCCACTGCCAGGGCTCGTATTCTTCGCGCACAACCATCGGCAGCTCGGGGCGTGGCCCAACCAGGCTCATGTCGCCCTTCAGCACGTTCAGCAGCAGCTGGGGCAGCTCGTCGAGGCTGGTGCGCCGCAGCCACTGGCCCACGCGCGTGATGCGCGGGTCGTCGGGCTGCTTGAAGTTGAGCTTGCCGTCGGGGCGGCGCACGGCCACACTATCCCAGTGCAGGTCGGCATCCTGCACCATGGTGCGGAACTTATACATCTGGAAGATGCGCCCGTTTTCGCCCACGCGCTCGGCGCGGTAGAGCGCAGGCCCGGGCGAGTCGCGCCGGATCATCCAGCCAATGATCAGCAGAAATGGCCAGAGCAGCAGCAGAAGGAGCATGCTAATGCCGATATCGAACAGGCGCTTGACGATGCGCGCCTTGTCGCCGATGGCCGGCACGCGCAGCCCGACGATAGGCAGCCCTTCGAGGTAGTGCACGTTTGCGCGCATGATCGCGAAATCGAGAAAATCAGGCACCAGCCGGATGTGCACCGGCGTGGCCTGCAGCTGGCGCACCAGACCCACCGTGGAAGGGTGCGCTTCCAGCGGCAGGGTGATGATGATCTCGTCGATCGCCAGCTCGTCAATCAGGCGCTCTGCGTCGGCAAGCGTGCCGAGCACGGGCCATTCTTCCAGCGTCTGGCCGGCCAGCGTCGGGTCGGAGTCGATAAACCCGACCACTGGATCAGCGCCGTTCCACTGGCGGGTAAGTGCGGTGGCCAGGCGCAGGCCTGTGCGCCCCGCGCCGGCGATCAGCACACGGCTTTGCGTTTTCGCGCGCCCGCTGCGGCGGCGCACAAACAGGCGCATGGCCCCGTAGAAAAGAATCAGCGCCACCAGGTCGAGCAGGACAAAGTACACGAAGTACAGCCGCGACATCTGGCGAAATGAAAGAAACAGCGCGCCGGCAAAGGTCAGCGAGGCAAGCAGAATGGCCGCGACCAGCCGCCACAGCCCATCGATCAGCTGGCCATCGCGCACCAGCCGTGGCGTCGAAAGAATGAACTGCATGGCGAACCAGATCAGGCCGACCAGCGGGTAGAGCACCAGCGGAATATGGTTCGCGCCCGGGTCGAGCGGGCCCCAGATCGAGAAGCGTTCGCGCAGCGCCATTGCCACGATCAACATCAGCTCGGTAATGGCAATGCTGCCAAGCATCACTAGCACGTCGAGGTTGGTCGTTGTGCGTGATTTCATGTCTGGCTCCGCTTGTTCAGCTCGCCATTCTGGCTGCGCAGCCCTGGCG
>LJCR01001183.1 GCA_001399705.1 Kouleothrix aurantiaca | reverse complement strand
GGTAGAAGGTGCTGCGCGGCGCCTGTTCGCCTTGCTCGTGCAAGCGCGCCTGCACGCGGCGCCACAGCTGCGGCGCGGCCATGCCCGGCTCGCCGCGCAGCGCCTGGCGGATGGCGACGATCAGCGGGCTTTCGCTGGCAAGGTGGCCGCCGCCACGCTTGCGGCTTTGCAGGCCGGCGATGCCCTCGCGGGCAAAGCTCTGGCGCAGGCGGCGAATGCTTTCGCGGCTGATGCCGAAGGTGCGGGCGACCTCGCCCACCGGCCGGCCTTCGCGCAGCAGCGCCGCCAGGATGCGGTAGCGCCGCAGCGCCGCCTGGTCGTTGCCGAAGTTTGCCACCAGCTCGGCGCTGCTAAGGCGGGGAAGTTCCATAGGCATACGCGTCTTCGACGAGCGACAACCGACGACCGACGACCGACCACGTGCAGCTTGTCAGCCGTCAGTGGTCGGTTGTGGGTTGTCGGGATGATTATGAAGAATGGAAGCTGGCGTCGCGCCCGGCCCCATGCCCATCACGCCAGTCGCGCAACGCTAGAAGGCCGGGTTGCGCCGCCGGAAAATGGTATCGATCGACACGCCGCTGTGGATGCGCTGAATCACTTCGGCCAGCAGCGGCGCCACCGAGAGCACGCGCAGAAACGACGAGTTGGCCGCGCCCGGCTGCGCCAGGCTGTCGGTCGTCACCAGCTCGCAGATCGCGCTGTGCGACAGGCGCTCCAGCGCGTTGCCGGCCAGCACCGCGTGCACGGCGGCGGCATACACCTCGCGCGCGCCAGGCGCCATCAGCAGATCGGCGGCCTCGATCATCGAGCCGCCGGTCAGGATCTCATCGTCCACCAGAATGCAGCGCTTGCCGGCCACATCGCCGATCAGGGTGCGCGCCTCCACCCGCGACTGCGGCTCGTCGCCACTGTTGAGCTGCTGGATGCGGCGCTTCTCAACAATTGCCAGCGGCGCGCCAAGCTGCTCGGCAAAGTTGCGCGCGCGCTTGGCAAAGCCCAGGTCGGGCGAAACCACGACCATGTCGTTCCAGTTGCGCTCGGCGAAGTGGCGCACCAGCAGGTGCACCGCGCTTAGCTCGTCGACCGGGATGTTGAAGAAGCCCTGAATCTGGCCGGCGTGGAGATCCAGCGTCATCACCTGGTGCGCGCCCGCCACCTGGATCATGTCGGCCAGCAAGCGCGCCGTGATTGGCACGCGCGGCTGGTCGCGCTTGTCGGTGCGGCCGTAGGCGTAGTACGGGATCACGGCGGTGATGCGGCCGGCGGCGGCGCGCTTGCACGCGTCGAGCATAATCAGCAGCTCCATGATCCGGTCGCTCAGCGGCAGGCCCAGCGACTGCACCACAAAGACATCTTTTTCGCGGATGCTCTCGTTGATGCGCACAAAAATGTTTTCGTTCGAGAAGGAGGTGACGATCATGTCGCCCTGAGGGACACCCAGGCGCTCGCAGATCAAGTGGGCGAGATCGGGGTTGGCATTCCCTGTAAAAATGCGAAGTTCGTCGAAGCGGCTGCTCATGCTATCTCCGGAATAGGTTAGTGTCTGTACCGCGTCTGAAAGCCCAAATCGCGCCACACCGGACGAGCCTGATTGGCGATCATGGCCAGAACGCTGCCCCGCTTGGGAGCCCCATGGAACCATACAAGCGAGGTGTTGTCAAATGCGACCGAGTGCGCGTGAACGCGCAGGGGTTAGGGTACGGGGGTTAGGGATTGGGATGCGCAACGCGGAATCTGCGTCATCTGTGCATAGATCGCGTTCTCCATCCGGCGTTGAAGTTGCTCTGCTACACAAGGCCAAGCTCGCGCAGCACGTCGCCACGCTCCAGCCGCAGGCCATCGGGCAGGCGGCCGGGCGGTAAATCATCTGGCGCGGCATCGCTGGCGAGCAGCAGCGCGACAATCGCGGGCTCGCCGATCAGAACCTGCAGCAATTGTAGCAGCGCGAGCTGGCGCAGACGCGGGCGGGCGGCCGGGCCGGCAAGCTGGTTGCGCTGGGCAAATGCGAGCGCGGCATCGGCGGAGGGAAAAGCGAGCAGCGTGCGCGGGCGACCAGTGCGGCCGCCGCTGGCAGCGCCACCACCTCCACCCGACCAGAACACATAGAAG
>LJCR01001180.1 GCA_001399705.1 Kouleothrix aurantiaca | reverse complement strand
GCCTGGCAGGTGTGGTACACGCCGAACTGCGCGACCTCAATCGTGCGGCGAACATGCTCCCAATCGGCGGTGATCGTCGGCTCGCGGATGGAGATCGCCGCGTTGGCTACGGCAATGTCGAGCCCGCCAAACTGCGCCACTGCCGCCGCAAACAGCCCCGCCACCCGCGCCCGGTCGGAAACGTCGGCGTAGTGGGCGTGGGCGCGCCGCCCGAGCGCGGCGATCGAATCGACGGTGCCTTGGGCATCGGCGGTGCGCGGGCCGGGCGGCAGGTCGTTGACCAGCACATCCGCGCCTTCTTCCGCAAAACACAGCGCGATGCCCTGCCCAATGCCGCGAGCCGCGCCCGTCACCAGCGCAATTTTCCCCGCAAGGCGCTGCATAGGCATTCTTCCTTATGTCGATCTGATATTTTTCATGAAATCTTCGGGCGTGTGGCCACGTGCCTGAACTTCGCGCTGCTCAGCGCTCAACTCAATCCATGGCGCAGCCTGTTCGGCTGGCAGGCGCGGCAGCTCGCGGCCATTCACGATTGTGAGCGTGTTATGCAGGAGCTGCGAGCCTTCGCGCATGTCGAGCGTTATGTCGTATAGCGGAAAGTGCCCTTCGCGCAGCTCGAACAGCGCGATGTCGGCCAGCGCGCCCGGGCGCAGCGTACCAAGCTCGTGCGCAAGGCCCAGCACCTGCGCGGGGCGGGCGGTTGTCGCGTGAATCACAGCGTCGAGCGGCATGCCAATCGCCAGCAATTTGCTCATGCAGGTCGGCAGGTCGAACAGCGGGCCGTGGATGCTGAGCTGGTGAATGTCGGAGGAAATGACGTCGGGCCAGCGACCGGCGCGGCCAAACGCCTCAGCGCTGGCGAACGAAAACGAGCCCGCGCCATGCCCAAGATCCATGATCACGCCAGCATCCCAGGCGCGCTGCGCGACCTCCAGCAGCGCGCCAGCGTCGTCGATCAGGCGCATGCTCAGGCCAGTGCAGCAGTGCGTCAGAATATCGCCGGGGCGCAGCAGCGCCAGCACCTCTTCGATTGCGGGCGGGCCAAGCGCGATATGCACCATCAGTGGCAGCGCGCAGGCTTCGGCCACGCGGCGGGCGCGGTGCAGCGGCTCCAGGCCGTTGGCCGCCACGGTGTTGCGGTCGATGCGCGCCTTCACGCCCACGATCACGTCGCGGTTGAGGTTGATGATCCGCTCGCACAGCGCGCTGTCGCAGTAGTCGAGGTTGGCCAGCTCGCCGGTGATGCCCACCAGCCCGATGGCCGAAATGTTCAGCAGCGCATACAGCCGCAAGCCCGACGGGCGCATCACAAAGTCGCGCAGGCCGGCAAAGGTGTACGCGCCCGCCGGGCCAGCATCGAGCCATGTGCCGACACCGGTGGGCGCGGCGACTGGCGCGGGATCAATGCCCCAGTAGGTGACGTGGTGGTAGATGTGGGTGTGCAGGTCAATCAGCGCGGGCGTGACGAGCTGGCCGCGCGCGTCAATGGTTCGAAAGGCGGCGCTGGCGGGAATATTCGCCTCGACGGCGGCAATGCGGTTGCGCGTGATCGCGACGTCGAGCTGGCCGCGCAGGCCCGCGCCGGGATCAAGCACCTCGCCGCCCTGAATGATCAAATCGTACATGGCGCGCTACTCGCCAACGTAGGCGATCACGTCGATCTCGACCAGAATGCCCAGGAGCTGGCTGCCGACGGTTGTTCGCACGGGCTTGGGGTCGGGGAAGTAGCGGGCATACACTTCGTTGTAGCGCGGGAATAGCGCCAGATCGCTCAGGTGCACGGTCGATTTCACCACGTCGGCCATGCTCGCGCCCGCCGCCGCCAGAATGGTCTTGATGTTTTCAAGCACCTGCGCGGTCTGCTCCTCGATCGTTTCGCCGGCGAGCTGCCCGGTGGCGGGGTTGGTTGGGCCTTGCCCGGCAACAAAAATGAAATCGCCGGCGCGCAGGCAGGGCGAATACGCGCCGCCGGGCTTGGGGCCATTCGGCACTTCGATGAGCTGCTTGGGCATGGGTTTGCTCCTTCTGTTCAGCGGGGATATGCGCGGCAGTGTAGCGCCGCTCGCCACACTCGTCAACTGGGCAGGATCATCCGCAGATTACGCAGATAAAGC
>LJCR01001181.1 GCA_001399705.1 Kouleothrix aurantiaca | reverse complement strand
GCGGTGCCGCCGCCGCCACACGCGGCCAGCAGGCCAGCCATGATGGAGACCAACAGGAAGAAACTTACGCGCTGTTTCATGGTATCTCCTTACGATGATGAGGGGAAATCTGTACTGAGCGTCTTTCGAGTAGCGTCAATACGCATCATGGGGTGGGGGCTAGCCAGCCATTGCGCGTCCATCCGTGGCACTCGTTCACAATGCGCCTGGAAATACGATTGCAAGAATCAGCCGATCAACCTCCTTGAACATCAAACGTTGCATCAGAACGCCCTGATGTGACATGGGGCAAACTCGCCGCTGAGGCCATCGTCCAACTAAGTTCAACTCTGGGTTTGGGTGTGCGGCGTAGTGTATTCGATGCCTTGATGTTTGTCAAGAAAAGCTTTTCAGCTGGCTTTGGGAAGCCATGTATGGGGCTCGTAGCGCTTGCTTTTATGGCCTGCGCGGCACCGTTGCTGCGCTTCACGTTGTTTCAGTGGCAAGGCCGTCGGGGCCTGCGCGGCCCCGTTCCTCGCGGCAAAGGGCCGGCCGCGGCCCTCTGCACTCCCCGGTCGGGGCCTTGCCCCGAACCCCATAATGAGCCTAGTCGTCTAGCGAGGTGATTTGCGGTCATGCCTCCGTTGTGGATGGAAGCAAGGCATCGAATGCATATCGCTGTACCAGTTTGTAAAGAGTGCATTCTTGTATCGAACGCTGCCTGCGGCAGGCATAACGGAGGCATGCACATCAAACTTTGGTTTTGATACCAGCATCAAATTCGGGGTCTGGGGCGCAAGACCCAGCGCCGGGGGTGCAGGGGGCGGGCGCCGCCCCTTGCGGCCCTGCGGCCTGAGCAAACTGCTCCGAAGGCAGCACTGCCTGCGGCCTGAGCAAACTGCTCTGAAGATAGTACTGCCTGCGGCCTGAGCAAACTGCTCTGAAGATAGTACTGCCTGCGGCCCAAGCAAGCAGCCAGCATCCCGAAAAGAAATGGTATCATGCCCAAAAGCGATTGTTGGAGCACCCGTATGGGCGAAAACCAAAACACAACCCTGATGTGGCTGGGCGGCGTGGTGATCGCCCTGCTGCTGATTGTCATCAGCACGCGCGCGGGCGGCGGCCTGAATAACCCCGTGCTCATCCAGAAGTTTGCCCCGCGCCCAACCGACCCAAACGCACCGCCCGACTCCTCATTTCAGCTGCCGCAGGTGAACCTGCCCAGCCTGCCACCCGCCATTCAGCAGCAGGTCACCAGCCTGCGCGATCGGCTGCTCGGCGGTCAGGCCGTGCCAGCGCTCACGCCCGTGGCCACCGGGCCGCGCGCGCGCGTGCAGGTCGGCCAGGTCAAGCGCAGCGGCGATCATCTGCAGATCAACGGCACCGTCACCAACATCTCCAGCGCCGCGCTCACAATTCCGCCCGGCGCATTTTCCTTCCGCGACAGCCGGGGCATTTCCTACGCCACTACCACCAGCGGCGGCACAACGCTGCAGCCTAACCAGTCAACGTCGTTTGACCTGGGTGTGCCGGTGTCTTCCGATCGCGGGCTGACGCTGGTGCTCATGCTGCCGCCCGACCCGCCGCTTGAGCAAATTCTTGTGATCGAGGCGGTGCCATGACGCCCGCAACGCGCGACGAATTTCTTGCGCGCCTGCTCGCCAGCGCCGCCGCCGATCCACGCATCGCCGGCGTGCTCGATTATGGTTCAACCAGCGAAGGTCGCGGCGACGAGTGGTCGGATGTTGATCTGGTCGTGTTTCTGCGCGACGCCGAGGCAGCCACGTTTGAGGCCGGCTGGAAGCAGTGGCTAGGCCAGTTCGCACCAGTGCTGCTGGCCTACATTTCGGGCATGGGCAAGCCCTGGGCAGTGGTCGAGGCCGCACCGCTGCCGCTGCGCGTCGACTTCAACTTCTACCCGATTGGTGAGATCGAGCGCATCGGCACGTGGCACTGCGCGCCGCTTTCGGTTGCGCATATGGTGCTGTACGACGGCAGCGGCGGCGCGATCAGCGCGCGGGTGGCGCAGATCGTTGGGCAGGCGCTTGGCCCGGTCGACCCGGCGGAAGCCTTCCAGCAGGTGTGTGGCGATTTCTGGTATTACGCGCTGCGCACTTGGGCAAAAGTCGTGCGCG
>LJCR01001182.1 GCA_001399705.1 Kouleothrix aurantiaca | reverse complement strand
GCTGGCAACACCACCCGAACAAAATGCCGGCAACCCGGCGGGAGCTGAGTGAAATAATTCATGCGCGAGCGAGTATATCGAACCGAAGCAGTGATCATCCGGCGCAGCGACTTCGGCGAGGCCGACCGCATGCTGACGCTGATCACGCCCGGCGGCAAGCGCCGCGTGATCGCCAAAGGCGCGCGCAAAACCACCAGCCGCCTGGCCGGGCATATCGAGCTGTTCACGCACGCCACGCTGCTGCTGGCGGTTGGCCGCACGCTCGATATCGTCACGCAAAGCGCGATCATGCACAGCTTCGACACCCTGCGCGCCGATCTCGGGCGCATCAGCGCGGCCTACTATGCGTCCGAGCTGATCGACCGGCTGCTGGAAGAGGAAGACGAGAACCGCCCGGCGTTTGAGCTGCTGGTCGGCACGCTGGCCGCGCTCGACAGCTCGCGCAACGTCGATCTGGTGCTGCGCGCCTACGAGCTGCGCCTGCTCGGCTTTCTGGGCTACCGCCCGCAGCTTTACCACTGCGCGAACTGCCAGGAAACCCTTGCCGAAGACACCAATCGTTTTAGCGTTGCGGCGGGTGGCGCACTCTGCCCGCGCTGCGCCCCGCTTGATCGCGGCGCAATAACGATGAGCCTGAGCGCCTTCAAGCTGCTGCGCTTTCTGCAGGCCCAGCCGCTGGAAGCGATCGAGCGCCTGACGATCTCGCCGGCGACGCGCACCGAGGCCGAGCAGCTGCTGCGCGGCTACATCCGGCGCATTCTTGAGCGCGACCTGAAATCGGTCGCATTTCTCGACGAAGTTGGCCGCACCGCGCCCGAAACACCAGCGATTACGGCACATTCCAGCCATAAGGAGTAGACCATGGCCTACATCGACGAACTCCTGGCCCGCGACGAAAAAGTGCTCTACGATGGCCGCCAGCATACGTTTGTCCTTATCGGCAACATCCTGACGGAAATGATCCTGATCGGCGTGCTGATCGCGGCTGGCGTGGCCGCGCAGGCCGCCTTTGCCACGCAGATCGCGCTGGGTATGCCAGTCGGCCGGCTGATCCTGCTGGCCTGTGGCCTGATCAGCCTGTTCGTGCTGGTGAGCGCCTTTTTCGACTACCTGCGCTGGAACAACGAGCAGTATATTGTCACCGACCAGCGCGTGATCCAGATCCGCGGCGTGCTGAATAAAGAAGTGATCGACTCGTCGCTCGATAAGATCAACGATGTCGAGCTGCGCCAGAGCTGGCTGGCCCGCATGTTCGACTATGGCACGATCGAGATCCTGACCGCCTCGGACGTGGGCATCAACCAGATGCGCCGGATCGCGCACCCGCTTGAGTTCAAGCGCGCCATGCTCGAAGCCAAGCACCATTTCAATCGCGGCTTTGGCTACTTCGACCCAGGTATGGTTGCCTACTCGCAGCCAGCGCCGCCCAATACCCCGCCCGATATCCAGCAGACCCTGCAAAAGCTGGCCGACCTGCGCGACCAGGGTTTGCTCTCGGTTGACGAGTTCGAGGCCAAGAAGCGCGACCTGCTCAGCCGAATTTAGCTCCCCAAAACTCGCCCTTCGATACGCGCTGCTCAGGACGCGCTTTGGGCATCCTGAGCAGCGCGCAGCGCGTACCGAACCTGCCACGGACGTTGAAAGACTCGAAGGTTCCGCACACAACGCGCTTCGGGTCTTTGCATTTCGGCAAGAACAAAACCTATCAACTGCCCACGGTGATCTTCTGGCCCGCTGTAGAAAGCATTGTGTGGAGATACCCTCATGGACGATTTGTTCACCCAGATTGAGACCGCCCGCGCCGCTATTGCCGCCCGCGCCGCGCTGGTTCCCCGCGTCGGCCTGATCCTTGGCTCGGGGCTGGGTGGCCTGGCCGACGAGCTGGAAGATGCGACCGTGATCCCCTACGCCGACATTCCCGGCTTCCCGCGCTCGACGGTGCACGGCCACCGCGGCGAGCTGGCGCTTGGCACGCTGGCCGGCCAGCCGGTGATGGTGCTGCGCGGCCGCTTCCACTTCTACGAAGGCTATACGATGCAGCAGGTGACTTTCCCGGTGCGCGTGATGAAGGCGCTTGGCTGCGATACGCTGCTGGTGACAAATGCCGCCGGCGG
>LJCR01000118.1 GCA_001399705.1 Kouleothrix aurantiaca | reverse complement strand
GGCTTGCATCCTGGTTTACTCGCGAGCCTCAGCCAGTGGACGCCGATAGCGTCTTGAGCGATCTCGAACTTGGTTCGACCTTCAACGATCTCGATATCTGCTTCTGGAAAACACCCGATGAATTACGTCAGCGCTTGCTGGAACAATTCCAGAAGCATTTGGGTTTGCGTGACGAACGCGATGTTGCAGCGTTCAACCGGGCGCTAGGCTTGAATGACAAAGGCTGGGTGCCATTCGACAATCCGAACGGTGTGGAAAACTTCCAGATCTTGTCGCCTACGCGAATGCAGCCGTATGGTGTCTATGACATCAATCGTTGGATTCAAGGACAGTTCCGCGGCCAGGAGCTGAAGAGTGCGCGCCAGCCGTGGGGTAAGAGCCTTGGCGACGAAGAAATTGTAATTCGCGACAAAGTCATGCAGGTTTGGAATCAACGGCGCTGGTGTTACAACCAGCAGACAAGGGCGAAGGATAAGGACATTTCCATTGCCAATGGCGAAATTGGCGTCGTGGCACTGGTAAACAAAGATAATGGCTGGTTTAACATTGCTTTCGCACGCAGGCCGAATCTCACATTCAGCTATGGTAAGCGCGATTTCTCCGACGGGTCGGGTCCGCTGGAACTAGCCTATGCGCTCACTGTCCACAAGGCCCAGGGTAGTGAATTCTCGACTGTCTTCGTTGTTTTACCACAGCATACGGCACTGCTTTCCCGCGAGCTGGTCTACACCGCTCTCACCCGCTCACGAACACGTCTCGTTCTGCTGATGGAAGGTGAGAACGCGTCGTTTCTCTACGATCTCACGAAGGGCGATGCCTCCGAAACAATCCGTCGCAACACCAATCTGTTTCACGGCAGCGTTCGCGAAAAACTTGATCAGCCACCATATGCCAACAAGCTCATCCATCGCGCCGAGAAGGGGCATATGGTACGCAGCAAGTCCGAACTCGTCATCGCGAATATGCTGCATGCGCTGAATATTGAGTACCACTACGAACGGCCACTTCCGGGCGCAATAACATCTGGACGCAAGTGGCCCGATTTTTCCTTCATCGACCCGGCAGGAGAACTCATAATCTGGGAACATCTTGGAATGCTCGATCTGACCACCTACCGGCGTGGATGGGAAGCCAAGCGCACTTGGTATGCACAAAATGGCTATCAGCTCGGCGAAAATCTTTTCACCTCAGAAGAGGATGAACGTGGGGCTCTTGATTCGCAGCAAATCAAAGCGCTTGCTCAGCGCATTCAAGCGATGCTGTAAGCAAGTCAGTAATGGAGGTTCATATGTCACGTGAGCATGGCAAGTATTGGGGAAGACAGCAATTCCTGCTTGTTTACACTGAACTCATCACTGCCGCGCGCTATCGCGGGACGATAACATACCAAGAGATCGCGGCCATTCTTGGCATCTATAAGGCAGGGAATCATATGGCCCGTGAGGTTGGCCTGATGCTCGGTGAGATTGTCGAGAGTGAAGTTCGCAACGGTCAACCAATGTTGAGTGCCATTGCCGTCAGCAGTAATGGCAAGCCGAGTGATGGGTTCTACATTCTGGCACATAACTTAGGGTTACTGTCTGAAGACACGCCAGAAGCACGAAAACGCTTCTTGGATGACCAACAGCGGGCTGTATATGACACTTGGAAGAAAGAGCCAAAAGCTTGAAGATGTTAGTGGTTTCAACATCGTTCGTGTATGTGAGGATACTATGATATCAATCGATGCTGCGTTTAAGGTTCTAGCCGAAGCTGGCGAACCACTGCATGTTGATGAAATCACGCGTAGGATATTAGCGCAGAATCTCTGGACAACAAATGGAAAGACTCCTGAATATACTGTGAACACCAATATTATAAACGATATCAAGAAACTTGGCAGCGCCTCACGGTTTCGGCATTTGGGACACCGAACCTATACGTTGCAAAATGGACAGTTGGTTCATCCAATTACTGCCACCGAATATCAATCTCAGAAAGTGGTTGTCACCACAAAAACTCAGGTTAAAGACATTGAGTCCAGCCGCATTGAAAGCAAAGAGATAAAGAGCCGCGTTCGTCAGATCCTCACCGATCTTGAGCGTGTGCGTGAGGCTTTGCTTGCATTATCAGACGATATCTGGCTAAACATCGATCATAATGATACCAAAGCATTGGATGAAGGTGTGGGGTTCAAGCGCGCTTACAACGACAAAGTGGGGAATTTCAATCGCGAAGCTGCTGATCTTTCAACACTCATTCAGCAATTTACGCGCATTCCTATTGAGATGCCAGTAAGCGCGGGAGGTGGGCGCAACGGCGCAGCCGAGAACGAGCGTATCATTCTTGAACTTGATCGAGATCTACCACATTATCTGGGCGAGCACTTTAGCTATAAGCGACCGTATGGCTTCGTACTATGTGGGCAAGCCTACAAAGATATTGTCACCTGGCAGCGGTCTACAAGTTGGTTTGCACGCTTCTTGCACAATCTAATCCAGCACTCTTTGTGACTTTAGCAAACAACGATGCCTTTATCAGTCGGCGTGGAAATAAAGACTTCGCACGAGAGCCAAACGAGCTACGCATTCCACTCGAAATAATCGATGGCCTCTATGCTGAAACGAATTTCTCAGCAAACGATATTGCCAAGCGTATTAGCCGGTTGTTGGATACGTTTAGCATTGAGCAGCGAGAATTCGTCATCTACCTTCGAGAGAATAGAGACGCAGATGAATTAGTACAGTAATCTGGCAGAAACTAAAGGCTCTGAGGCTGGAGGTATGGATCGCACTCCAAAAGTTTTCTTATGCCGAAAACCGGCTGTGAAGAAGCTGCTATGAATACAGGCTCGTAGTACACAGAACGTTACTATTGCCAGCCTACGAAAAACACTACTTATGAAAATGGTATAATGGTCGAACGATTAACGGCAAAGAATAGAACTTTAAGTATAAAACTACATACTAGAATAGTGTGAAGTATTTGGCACTTATTATAGGTGTAACGTTCCACCATATTGTACGTATATACAATAGAGATTATCACGATTTAAGTATAAAATAGCATCAGGGAGCCTTAAACCGCTTATTTTGTGAACACTTTTACTAATACCTTTTCTGGCGTCCTAAAGAGCCAGATGACATTCGCGGATTTTAATCGTGATAATCTCTAATAACCCATACAAACAACCCACATCCAATCACTACAACACAGGAGGACAGCAACCATGCACCATTCCCTCGCCGATCTGAAAACCAAAGCCAACAACCTATGGAACATGCTCGCCAGCGTGCAAAGCCAGCACGAGCCCGACGAGCGTTACCGTGGGTTTCTGCGCGAACAGGCTGAAATGCTGCAAGAAGCCTTGCGCAACGCCGCCACGCCCGAAACCTATCGGGTGGCCGTGGTCGGCTCGTTCAAAGTTGGCAAGTCCTCGTTCGTCAATGCGCTCTGCGATGTCCCCCGCCTGGTTTCCGTCGCCGCAAACCCCGAAACGGCCGCAGTAACTACCTTGCGCTACAGCTCCCAGGCTACGGCATCAATTCAAATGATCACCCGCGACGCGTGGGAATTCATGCGCGGGGCTTACGGCGCCGATCAAAATGACCCGGCAGCGGTTCGCTACGCGGCGATGCGCAAGAAAGAGAAAGACGGCGAGCTGGTGCTGCCGGGCAAGGATCCAAAGGAGAAAGTACGAATCTCCATTGACGAGCTTGAACAGCGCTATCTGCGCGACGAAGCGTTTGTCCAAGAGATCAAATGCGGCGATTGGTCAGATAACAAGGCGCGCATTGCGTTCAGCAAAGAGATTTCAGCATTTACCTCGCAAAGCTCGCCCGCGCACTTTTTCGTCGATCGGCTTGATGTTTCGGTGCCAGTGCCGTTCCTGCGCGACGGCATCGAGCTGATCGACACCCCTGGACTGGATGACCCCGATCGTTACCGCGTGCGTATCACCGAGCAACTGGTTGAGGATGTTGATGTCATTCTGTTCCTGACTCAGTCGGGCCGTGCCTACTCGCAGCAAGACAAAGAATTTATCACCACACAGCTGCGCAAAGGCAAGCTGAAACACCTGATGTTGATCGTCACGCGCTGCGACGAAACATTCGCCAACGCCTGCAAAGATGCCGAAGAAGTTGGCGACGAGCCGCCAACCTTCGAAGAGCACCTTAAACGCGAAGAAGAACGCCTACGCGCCCAGATCCGCACCACACTCGATGAGCTGCTCACCGATCCTAAGTTGCGCGACGATCTTGGCATGTTCTACATGGAAAAATTGCTTGACATTCGGGTGAATTTCACCTCGGCCCATGATTATGCCGAAGCAAAAAAACAAAAAGACCCAGGCCAGGCGCAAGAACTCCTGTATCGATCGGGTATCGAAAAATTGCGCACCGACCTCGCGGAGATGCTGGCGCAAAGCGAACGGATTGTGCGCGCAAAACACACCCTGAACGATGCCATCGAGCGCAGCGTCGAGCGTATCATTCGCACCTTTCGGGCGCGGCTCGATGCGGCAAGCACGGAATTCAACGCCGAGCGTGTTCGCGACCAACTCACCCAGATCGATGTCGCGCTCGCGGGCCGCATGGCCGAATTTCAAACCGCAATTCAAGAACAGGTGCGTCTTTTTCGCGAGCGCAACCAGGCAGATCAAGCGCTGGCTTTCTCGCGAATAGATGTTGCGGGCCGCGACGCCCTGGATGTGATCAGGGCCGAATTTGAAATTCCCGACATGGCGCGGCATTGGAAGTCGCGGCGCAATCGTGGCTGGGGTGGCCTGTACGATCTCCAGCATAAAATTGCGAACCGAATCTTTCCGCAGGTCGAAATCACGCTGATGAGTTATTCCAAACGCTTCAAACAACTTGTCGAGCAGACACGTGCAGATTTGCGGCGCTTCGAGCTAACCATTGCCGACATTGAGTCGACGACCGGCCTGGATAATATGCAGCCCCTTGCGCTTGCCGAGCTCTTCGATCAAACCTACCAGCAGAAGCTCAATGAGCTGGGCGTGCTGGTTGGGGCGCAGCGCGATGCGATCGTGAGCCACCTTGATAATTTTGTTTCCGACGAGGTGGAGGAAAAGATCGACGAGGCGCGCGACAATGTTGCCGACGAGTGGGGGCGCGGCACAACCGCTCGCCAGAACAGTCATATCACCGATTTCTACGGCTTTTTGCGTACTGAGCTCAAGCGCGAGCTGGAAAAATACCTGCAAAAATCCGTCAAAACATTTGTGGGCACGTTGGAGAAGAACGCCGGGTTGATTTACCCCGACCTGAAGCGCAGTCTCAACCAGTCGATCGAAGATCACCGCAAGGCGATCGAGTCAACGCTTGCCGAACGCAATGCCCATGAGCGCGCGGCTTTACTGGCATATCTCGAACAAACAATCCAGGCAGTCAAGCCGTTTCAGAACTAATCGCCGGTAGGTGTGGCGGCATAGGGCTGCTGCATGCTGATAGAAACAATCATATGAACCCGCACAAAGTCACAATCGCATCGCTGTTCACCATGCAAAGCCGGCACCTCATCCCAATCTTTCAGCGCCAGTATGTCTGGGATGAGCGCGACCAGTGGGCACCACTGTGGGACGATATCACCCAGAAAGCGCAGGAGCTGCTTTCACCACAGGCCGGCATGCTCCAGCTACGCAAGCACTTTATGGGCGCGGTTGTGCTGCGCGCAATTCCGCCTTCAGGGTTGGAATACCAGGCTTTCGAAGTCATCGACGGCCAGCAGCGATTGACGACCTTGCAGGTTCTGTTGATTGCCCTGCGCGACTATAGCAAGCAGCGTAGCTTAGGGCCAAGCCTTGCAATGCTCACAGGCATTACCGAAAATCCCCGCCTTTCGGGCAAGGAATACGAGCAGCACAAAGTCGTGCCTACCACCCGCGACCGCGCCGATTTTTAAGATGTCTTCGAGGCGGGCTCGCCCGCCGAACTTCGCCGGCGACGCCCGCCAATACGGCAAAAATATGCGCGCTATGACGATCCGCCGCCGCGGCTTCTTGGGGCGTACTACTTCTTTTTTGATGCCATCGCGCGCTTTGCCGAAAGCCCGCTCGACCCAGAAGATCCAAGTTCGCCCAAACCGGATGATCACGAGATTGGGCGGCGCGTCGAGGCATTGGTGCGCGCAATCACACAGCAGCTTGAGCTTGTGCGTATCGATCTCGACCAGGAAGACGATCCGCAGGTAATCTTCGAAACACTCAACGCGCGCGGCGTCAAACTGTGGCCCGGCGATCTTGTGCGCAACTATGTGTTCTTGGAAGCGACGCGGCGTTACGGCAACCAGCAACAGGTCACCAAGCTCTACGAAACCTATTGGAAGCAGTATGACGAAACTGCCAGTGCCGCGTTCTGGAAAGAGTATGTGCGACAGGGCCGCCTGGTCAACCCGCGCTTCGAACTGTTTCTATTTCACTTCCTGACCAGCCAGCTCACCAAACTAGAAGGTGATATTCAACTGGCTCACCTGTACCGCGCCTTTGGCGAATGGTGGACCGCACGGAACATCAATCAGCCAGGAGATATCGATACCGCGCTTGCCGAAATTCAGCGCTACAGCGAGCTCTACCGGCGCATATTCGCCCAGAATGACGATGATCGTTTAGCGGTGTTTGGCCGCCGCATGCGTGTGTTGGATAACAGCACTGTATACCCACTCATCCTATTTCTATGCGTCGAGCGTGGCGAGGAAACCAAAACCGAACTAGATGGAATCCTGACTGATATCGAGTCGTATCTGGTGCGGCGTATGA